>NZ_RQHK01000018.1 GCF_004770475.1 Leptospira mtsangambouensis | reverse complement strand
GCACTAATGGCTGTTGCCGATTGACTCACAAGGGTCAACGCAGGAATTTTTGTATCGATCGTATAAACGATGCTAATGGGTGCAGAAAGATTTCCTGCTAAGTCACGACAGAGGGCTTGGAGGGTATGACTTCCTTCTGTGGATAGAGAAACTGCTTGGGAAGATTTTGTGATGATGGTTCCTTGTTTCGGTGAGAAACTAGGAGTCGATGCATCCAAAGTATAAACAATCGATCCTGGTGCTTTGTTATCGGAACAAGTGAGTGTTGTTGTTTGTGTTGTGGAAAAAGTTCCAGTTAACAAAGAACTGGTGATGGTTGGGGGAGTTGTATCACTTAAGATGGTAACGATAGAAGTGTCGTTAGGAGTTCCATCTCCATCGGTATCAAAACCGAGTGGATTCCCATTACCATCCACAATGACGACCACAGGATTTCCTGTTCCGCCAGGCCCTGTGGTAAGAAATCCTGGAGGGTTAGGACTAATATAATAATCTGGGAGTCCGTCTCCATTCGTGTCGACAGCATCAGGAATCCCATCCCCATTGGTATCGATGAGGATTAGATTGGGAGTGGTTCCACCGGTAAGGTTGATTCCATCGGATACACCATCGCCATCAGAATCTACTAAGGTTCCATCGGGTTTTCCATCACCTGACAGATCAATGGTGGCACCTGGGGTCAGGTTTTGGGAAGATGTAGGTGATCCACCGACAAGGCCAAATAGAAAAGCAAATAGACTAAAGTC
>NZ_RQHK01000016.1 GCF_004770475.1 Leptospira mtsangambouensis | reverse complement strand
AGTCTAGTTCGTTATGCGAAATAAAACAAAATTAATCTAAGAATATGAATCCTTTAAGTGTATTAGAAGCAATTGGTCAATTTTTCTATTGGATAGTTTATTTGGTGAATCCAAACTTTAGAGAAGATGAAAAGATTAAAGAAATAGAAAGAAAAGAGCACCAAAAGTTAACGTTATCAATTGAAAAAAAAATTACAAAGGAAAAAGAATTAAAAGAATTTGAGGAAAATCGTAAAAATAAAATTAATAACAATGAAGATCTTATTAAAATTTGTTTCGATGATCCGGTATTTTGTGATGAATATCAAATTCTATTAGAAAAAATAAAATCAGAAATTAAGAATAATCAATTTAAACGACAATTTGACGAGGAATGGATTAATACTTTCTCAAACATTAATTATGGATGTTATTGTAGAAATAAACCAAATTTGACAATTTATAATACCTGTCCTATTGACGAAAATTCATTAGATAATGCATGTAAATCAAGACAAGATTGTATTTCTACTAAAAATCTGGCTTGGAACGAAAGTCATGAATGTAATTCAGATTTTGCTGCTTTTCTTGATCCAATTCCCTATTCAAATCTGAAGAAATTCGATTCAATGACAAATGAAG
>NZ_RQHK01000014.1 GCF_004770475.1 Leptospira mtsangambouensis | reverse complement strand
TCAGTAGTAAAATATAATCCTAAACCTTGAGTAGCAAGTAAAGTCAACCATCCTCTATATCCACCTCCAGCCAATGCGGGAGGCATACAAAGTTGTTGGTTAATTTGTGAAACGTAACAATTTCCCCAATCAGAAAAACCAACACCATAAGTGATAGAATTACCGAATGGTCGAATTAGAATGGGCTGTAACGTTTGTGCAGTTAAACTAGTTAAGTTTGAATAGATGACTAGTAGACTGGCAAATAGGATTTTCTTAAAATTTTCTTTCATATTTTTCTCTTTTATTAAAATTTATTCCGACGAATGTCGTATAACGAACTAGACTTACCGAAGTCCTCCGACCCTGAGTCCCGGAAACGGGACGTTAGGGACTGGCATGTAGCTTGCGTAAGCAAGGCGAATGCCAGGAGGAGGATTTGCCGCAGGCCGAGTGAGGCCTTGTGCCGAAACGTAGCGGGAAGACGCTGTTATGCGAAGTAAAACTAGTGTTCAATATATTTTCTTATTAATGCTTAGTAGAGCTTTATATTTATTAGCAATCATAATCAGAATCTCTTCATTTGTCATTGAATCGAATTTCTTCAGATTTGAATAGGGAATTGGATCAAGAAAAGCAGCAAAATCTGAATTA
>NZ_RQHK01000012.1 GCF_004770475.1 Leptospira mtsangambouensis | reverse complement strand
CGCAAATTTTCTCTTAATTCTTAAAAGCACAAATCTTTTAAGATGCGTAAATGGAGTAACACAGCGTTGTGTTTTTTTTAGCCGAAATCGACAACACTCACATAAAAAATTTGCGCGTTTTCTTCTACAGACTGACCAATTGCAATTAACGAACTAGTCTACTCGACGTTTCCCGACCCTGAGTCCCGCACGGGACGTTAGGGACTGGCACGGAGCTTGCGTATGCGAGCGAGTGACAGAAGGGAAATGTGCCGTAGGCCAAGCGAGGCCGTAAGTGCCGAAGCGCAGTGAGTAGACGCTGTTATGCGAAGTAGCTAATTTGTTAAATCTATTTATGTTTATTAAACCATTCATAGAAATTTTTATTGTATGCACTATCTAAATACTGTTCATCTTCTAGCCTTGGTATTTTTTTATCTGGATTATAAATTTCCATTTTATCTTTAAAAATACTAAGTGGTTCCCAGATTTTAGTAATTGGGAAATATGGATATTCATTATATGCGTTGATTCCTGGGAAATTGTTTTCAATAAAAATTTCATCAATTACGTATCGAAATTCAATAATTCCAATCGAAATTCCAGAATGTAGTCGTAACCAATCGTTATCCTCATTTTTGAATCCATTTATAGGCCGAGAGAATAGAAATGGATATTTATCATTATGAAGCTTCTTACTAAGGCTTTTTAAAACAGCGATATCCGCTCGATAGAAAGCATGGATTGTCAATCCTTCTAAAGAATTAGATATATCATTTAAATAATTTAGGAAAGATATTGGGACTTTTAGGTTATTTGAAGCTAATCTGCATGAAATGTGTTTAACTAGGTATTTAAGGAAATTGCGTTTTATAGGTTTATACTCAATTTTATTAATGAGTCTGAAGTCTAAATTATGTATTAAATTTTCTGCATTTGCTTCTTTTGATATATAACTTAAAACTTTGTCCCAAGCTAAATCGAAAGGCTGGCTTGTTTCTGAATTACATGTTTTACAAAGAATTGGTTTCTCGTATTTTAGATGCTTTGAATCTGGACCTTGAACTATAATTTCTTTTTCATTTTTTATAATTACTGTAGAATTAGAAGGATTCCTTCCAAACTCTCTAATAAAATCTGATTTTTTCTGTTTGTGTTCTCGTGAATCAGCTATCGAGCCGCACCACCAGCAATTTCCGTTGTAGTTAAAATTATCAATCATTGTTTAGCTATTTCGCATAACGAACTAGGGGAGACGACGTTCCCTGACCCTGAGTCCCGAACGGGACGTTAGGGACTGGCACGGAGTTTGCGGATGCAAACGAGTGACAGAAAGGGAATGTGTCGTAGACCAAGCGAGGCCGTAAGTGCCGAAGCGCAGCGTTTCCTCGCTGTTATGCGAAGGTGTGAACTTATATATAAAATCTTTTGGTTATTTCTTTGAATCGAAATGAAAAGTCTTGGACATAGCCAGTGTGTGAAATGTCTATTAGCATTTTTGATTCCTTTAATTTTTCTTTTGATAAATCAGGATGAGAATAGACTAAAGCTGAATAAAAAATGAAATTTTGTTTTGAATTTGTTAATTGAGATCGAATTGTTGAAAAATAAAAATCTATTTCTTCATTATCAAGTATTCTTTTTGCTTTTAAATTTAAGACAAAATCTACGATAAACATTAGGTTTTTTATATAATAATCAAAAACTTTATAGTAACTATCAAAAAAGAGTTGAATTTTTTCTAATAAAATTTTATCAGTTTCCATATAATATTGTTCGATAATTTTTTCGATATCGAAAACTGCTCTATCAAATGATGCGCTTCCGCCAAATCCATTGTAATTTATTTTTTCTTCTAACGAATTTGTTATATTGATTAACTGAAAGAATCTTGTTTCATATTTATTTTTTATTATTTCCGCATTCTGTGCAGCAAAAATTAATGATTGCTCTGAATGGATTTTTTTAGTTTCTTCAAGTTCAAATAGTGTTGCTCTATGTTCTTTTATTTGTATACTTATCGTAATTAATAGAGCAAGAAAGCTTAGGAAACTTAAAATTGGATTTATTGTTCCTCCAAAAAAGTCCCCTGTTTGAGCCCAAATTTCATGATCTTTACTAATTTTGAATCCGAATGAATAGAGATATGTGACTATTGGAGCTATTGTTGTTCCTATTCCAGCAATAGCAATAATGAGTATTGTTCTTTCTAATTTATTCATAAAATTTTTCACACTTTCGCATAACGAACTAGGCTTCTCGAAGTTTCCTGTAGCCGAGCCTCCGAAGGAGGCGTTGGCGTCGGCGCGAGTTCTTGCGGAGCAAGAAGCGTGCCGGAAGGGAATTTGCCGTAGGCCGAGTGAGGCCTTGTGCCGAAACGTAGCGGGAAGACGCTGTTATACGACGTTTTGTATGTTAAATTTCTGTTCCAACTTCTAAAATTATTGACTCAAGTCGATCAGAATAAGAGTTCACGTTTCTTAAGCCATATTCTGTATTTAGTTGGAAGTCAAATCTACTATCTCCAGAATAAACTCTAAGGTCATCAGGTCTAATTCGTTGATATGTATATTTGTATCCAATAGTCATAAAGAAATTTTGGTTAAAATAATAACCGATTTTTAAAAGTCCTTCGGTTCCTTGCACTCTTGTTATTGGATTGATATTGACTGAAATATATCCTTGTTCTGAGTATCGATCAGCAAATGAGTAAATGTGAGTAGATCGTCCATAAAGTAAAAAATAGCTTAGTCTAGTTTCGAGGTAAAAATTGTAGAAGGTATCTGTTCTAGTTTCTAAAGCAATTTCTGGACCAATATATCTTTGTCCAAATTTAATTTGATATAAATTATTATTTCCATCTGTTAATTCAGATTTAAAGTATCTTGAACCTATTAAAAAATTTATTTGCGGTAAAATTGAATATGTTAATCCAATTTTAGCTTGTGATCGGAAATAGTTTCCGATTGGAGTAGGTTCTTCATTAATTATAGCTCTTTTGTTAAAAGTAAGGTAATTCATAGAATAATCCCTCTTAACAAATTCATAAAATTCAGAATATAAGCCAAATTTGGAATCAGAGAATTTTTTTCGAACAACGATTTCGAAACTATTAACATTACGTTTAGGATCTTTTTTGTAAGGGCCAAATATATCGGTGTATTGTTCAACTTCATATGGAGTAACAGTTGACCAAGCTTTATTAATAGAGAAGTACCAAAGTTTCTTTTGAATATTTTCCGTTTGGGACTGCGCTAATATTGAAGAACAGAGAATTAAAGGGATTATATATAATATTTTTTTCATTTAGGGTTTTATTTTACAAAATGTCGTATAACGAACTAGACTAACCGACGTAGGCTGACCCTGAGTCCCTGAAGGGGACGTTAGGGATTGGCACGACGCTTGCGTAAGCAAGAGAAGTGACAAAAGCCTATGTGTCGGAGACCGAACGAGGGCGTAAGTCCCGAAGTGAAGCGGTTAGTCGCTGTTATCTGCTGTGCCAATTATAAATAAGTAAGAATGACTTCATTGGTTTTTTCACCAGCTTTGTCATTCCAAGTGAGAATTGCTCTAATTTTGCTTTGTGATCCCATAAACATTGATAATATTATTTCAACTGATTGGCCTGAATCTAAGAATTCAAGAGGAAGAATCCGATTTGTAATTGACCAATTATGATCTTCTGGGTATGTAATGTTTACGTTATTAGCTCTGCCTTTTCCTTTGTTAAAAATTCTAATTCTATTTTTACCACTGCCTAATTTAACTACATTTGCTGAAATAAACGCCTCTTCTGATGTTTCAACTTCCTTTTTTTCTTTTTCAAGCAAAAGTTTATTTAATTCATGTTGGGTTTTAATATATCTTTTTTGATTATTATAAATGAAAATTGATACAACTATAGAAATTATTGATACAATAACTGCGACAATTGCAATGTAATCGCCTGCTAACATAGCTTTCTCACTTTATTTTGAAATTTTTATTCTTCCCTAAAGTCTTTTTTAATATTTCTTTTAAATCTTTAGCAATATCTTTCGTTGCCTCTTTATGTAATTCATTTATATTTATGCTAAAGTTTTCTTGGTTAGCTTCTGTCAGTTCATCTTTTTTAAAAATTTTTTTGCAGGAGATACAAGTTATATCTGGATTTTCCTTTTGTTCATCGTATTCAAATAATTTACTTCCACATAAAGGACAAATTAATTCGATTTTTCTAGAATATTCTTTTTTCATTTTCCTCTCGAGTTTTTGGCATTGCAGATAACGAACTAGACTAACCGACGTAGGCTGGCCCTGAGTCCCGGATGGGACGTTAGGGATTGGCACGACGCTTGCGTAGGCAAGAGGAGTGACAAAAGCCTATGTGTCGTAGACCGAACGAGGGCGCAAGTCCCGAAGTGAAGCGGTTAGTCGCTGTTATACGCAGTAAATTTGTAATTAATTGGCTGGTTTTGGTAGTGAAAGTATTAGACAATGAGTAAACCAATAAATCGAAATAATTGGGAAAGAAACTTTGTAATAAGAGAGAAGGTATTTACTGAAAATTTTGCGTTTTTTCTTAAAAACAAAAAGGAAAATTAAATATAATAGGAAAGGTAAGGAAAAATATAAAGTTATTACAAATGTAAGTTTGATATGTTCTATGAATAATAAAAAAATAAATAGGGAGAAGATTAATGATGAATATATGATTCTGAAAACTATTTCCAATTTAAATAAAAAAGTTTTAATTAAAAGATCACGATCTATGACTTGCTTTTGTAAGATTATCAAGGAAGGTGCAAGAAAGTAAAATAGGATATTTTCAAATGGCGTTATCGCAATACTTATAATTGTAACTAAAATGAAAATGTAATTTGTAATAGATAAAAGTAGAAGTAATTTTATATCATTCTTCCAAATCAAGGTATACATTGAGTATGAAAATAATATATATACTGTGATGAATATAAGGAAAAGTGTATTTATTTTAATATTTAATGTAGAAAATAGTAGGAGAATTAGCATGGTAATGAGCAGTGCTAAATTCTTTAAATTTAGAATTTTCTTTAAGTTTTTAATTAAATTTTTCAAGTTTTAAATCGAATTTAAATTTATTGCGTATAACGAACTAGGCTACTCGACGTTTCCCGACCCTGAGTCCCAACGGGACGTTAGGGACTGGCATGCAGCTTGCGTATGCGAGCGAATGCCAGAAGGGAAATGTGCCGCAGGCCAAGCGAGGGCGTAAGTCCCGAAGCGCAGTGAGTAGCTGCTGTTATACGCCGTTACGCAGCTAATAGTTTTTTTTGAAATTATTTTAGAATATTTGACAATTTGTTTAAAAAATATCGGTTTTAATATATGACTGATTTTGCTTCTGGCAGAGTTATTTTTAATTGTTTTGCTTTCAGTTTAATTTGTTCATCAATACGTTTATAATCTTCTGAAGATTTCATTGCTGAGAATGCTGCTCGGTAAATTTTAGCGTCTTGTGAAGATATGAAAGGTTCAATAATTGTGAGTGTCTGATGAAAATGAGTTATAGTTCGATTTACGTAACTTATTTTAATGAAATCTAAAAATGAATTTAAGAAAACTGCAACTGTTATTATAGAAATTAATTGAAACCCTTTTTTTGATCTAATAAATGACTTTACTTTACCAGTTTCATTCTCTGATTTATTTTTTTTTCTATACGGATGTTCTAATACGAGTATTAGATATATAGCAGGGATTGTCGCAATGTACATTGAGTGAAGAAAAACTGATGACTGTTCATGAAAACCTAATGCTGCTGCCTTAAATAGGGAATTACGATAGCTTGAAAATGTATCGGCAAATGTTACAAATATTATATCTATTATTCGTGAGCCAGCTGGTTTCATAACTATATCCCAAATTCCGCTACCAATTGCGCCTAAAAAAAGAATCTTTAAAAGATTGAGTATTGTTTTCGTTCTACTATTTTGTTGATTGTTTTCTGTCATTGTTTTTTTCTCAATTTGTTTTGCGGTAATGGCGTATAACGAATTAGACTAACCGACGTAGGCTGTGCCCTGAGTCCCGAGACGGGACGTTAGGGATTGGCACGACGCTTGCGAAGGCAAGAGGAGTGACAAAAGCCTATGTGTCGTAGACCGAACGAGGGCGTAAGTCCCGAAGTGAAGCGGTTAGTCGCTGTTATGCGTAGTCTGAAAGATTATAAAAGATATCAGATTTTTGAAATTGAAATAATAATTTTAATTGCTAGGGTTAGTTAAACTAAATTTTATATTTTCTTCTTTGTCACATTTTTTTAATTCTTCTAAGGCAAATAGGCAATTTATTAAGGCATTGTCACGTAAATTTTGATCATTATTATCTTCTGATTTTTTTATATTCACTAACGAGGCAGAACAAATAATATCTCTTTCATATTTTTTTCCATTTTTTAGTGAAGTTCCTTCTTTACAAAAATCTCTTGAAGATTGGTTGTTTGGAACAAGAAAACAATTCGATAGGAATATAATTAAGATCAATGTTAATTTTCGAAATTTCATTTAATTTGATTTTTTTTAATACTTTTATTTAATCTTATCCCAGTAAATCTTCACTTCTTTATTTTCATTCTCAGGTAATATGATTTCTTCTATTTTATTTTCGTTTAATAGATTTATTTTTGATTTTATGACATATCCAGTAGATATTGTTTTAGTAGTGAATCTAATCTCTTTATCCTTGAAATTAAGATTAGAGGATATTAATTCTTCTCCATTTGTGGTATCCCATTGAACTAATTGTAATTTTTCGAATTTATCCTTCCAAATAACCATTTGAACTGATGTATCGTTTGATTTCCAATGACCAATGAAATCCCTTGATTGGTCAGAATTGATTTTGCAATTAAATTGTAAAATTGCGAAAAAGATAAGAAAAGTTATTTTATTCTTCATTTTGTTTCCTTAATTTTTTTCAGATTACGCATAACGAATAAGCTACCCGACGTTCCTTGTAGCTGAGCCTCGAAGAGGCGTTAGCGTCGGCGCGTCTTCTTGCTAGGCAAGAAGCGTGACGGAGAGGAATGTGGCGAAGCCTGTAGGGAAGGCTAGTCCTTCCCGGAACGGGTAGCGGATGTTATACGGAGTTGCGGCATCTTTACCATTTTAATTCTTGACGATGAATAGGATCTCTTCCGCGATTCTTCGATTTTTATTTTTAGAACTCTTAATGAATTCCGGGCAATGAAGATGAAGGGGAGAATGAATTAACCAGTGTAGGATTCTGGACGACTAGAACCGATCCTGAAATCACATTATTCTAAATCAAAGAATAAAAGATTTTCCATTCGATGTACTCCACACTCTTAAAACTGTCGAGGAACCTACGAATATTCTAGCAGCAATGACGTATAAGGTGGGATATGCGAAGGCGTTTTTTTGACGCCTGTGTCAATTGGTCAATTTGTAAATATGATTCACTACAATAAATGTGATCGTAGCAGCTCACTCGCAGCGCGTAAAATATTTTGTTTAAATTAATTGCGCAGATTTTGCTTGCGTCGGACTTAGAGGAGATTACCTTGGGCTACAAATTCGACGCGCCCCCCGACCGAGATTCTATCAGTTTCAATATTATTATTAAGTCTCAATTCACCGCGGTTAAGAAAATGTCCCGAACCTTGCTGGACAAGCCATTTTCCGGATGGTATCAATGGAGTTAGACCAGCAACCGCACCGCCAGTAGAAATATCTTCCCTGCCGCCTAGGGAAACTGTAAACACGCGGAGGCGCAGAACATCACGCCTCTCATATGCATAAAAACATAACCCCTTAATGTTATATTCGGTACAGGTGCGAATTACTTCACTTGAATCGAGGTTTAAATTCTCAAGCTCAGCACTGTCTAGTTGGCGAAAAGCGCGGCGGCGACCGCTATCGACTATGTGTCCCAAATGCCGTGGTCCGGAATCTATTCGAATTTGACTCTTCAAAATTTCAAACCAAGACAGTGCGTCATCGCCCGGTTCCGCATAAGTCCGGACATTGCCATCGGTCGTTAGAAATTCAAATGGCCCCGCAACCTTTGTCGTTTGACGCAACACTGCATCGGCGGCAATGAAACCTTGACCGCAAAAAGACATTTCTCCTTCCAAAGGCGAGAAAAATTTTATCGTTAGGCCAGCAAAGGCTCTCTTTACGAAAGCAGTATCAGGCGCCCTAAGCGCACGGGCCACAGAGGCCCGACTACGCGTAACTTCGTCAAAATCATCAAGTATGACGCATGTTGGATTTCCCCCAGCTTCTTGACCAACAAAAGTATTCACCCACCAAACGCTACTCATCTTCAGCCACCTGCTTAAATTGACTTAACCAAAATATATGCCCAATCTGTGTATTCCAAAAGTCAAATTAAATTTCAGAATTCATACTGAATAGTGTCGATACAGATGCGGACATTCAGTTTATTGAGGTAAAGTGTGACAATCTGCTACGCTTGAACATACTCAACATCAACCTTGCGACAAGACTGACGTCGAGCAATATTATGCCGACCACAGAATGTATCCTGAATCACCCAGCGCCTAGGTTCCTTTTGAAATGTAACGCAAAGGTTAAGATAAATACGTACCATATATAGTAGCCCAAGCGAGGCCGAAGTGCCGAAGCGCAGCGTTTCCCCGTTGTTATACGCCGTATGTTAGTGATACAAAGTTATTCCGATATTTAAATTTGAATAATATGTATTTTGATTTTTTGCATTTTCATAGAAAATGGATGATAGCAAATATTGCTCAGATCCATTTTGTGTTTCAAATCTAATTCCATCTCTTGCAAATCCAATAGTGTCTGGATTAAAATTCGGGAATTTGATTTTTCTGAAAACAGTCATAAGTCCAAAATTTAATCCTATGTTTTCGTAAATAGGAAACTCGATAGAGAAAAAGTTTCTAATACTTGAAGTTTCAATAGAACCATTTGCAAGACTTTTATTATTTGTTACTACTCTTACTCCAGGGATGCTATTTGTATCATATGCTTCAATATAGAATTGGAAATTGTCTTTATAAAATAGAGTAGAATAGCTATAATTATTGTCAGTAATGTTATAAGATAGATTGTTTAATATTTTTATAGTACCGAAGAGAGTATATTGTAATCGTAAGCCTAATTCTGGGCCCCAGCCTGAGAATTTTTGTGTTTGTCTGAAATAGGAAAGTGAAGAAAGACCTAAATCGCTTCTAGTATATAATTCATTTTGGTTGGTAAATCCAGCCAAAAAACCTATTTTAAAGTCTTTTGTAACATCAAACATTTTAAAAATTAAAAGGGTTAATTCATTCTTTTGTTTTGCATCTACTATCTGAGTGATATGATTGTCCGTAGGATTGAATGCAATTATATTAGGTTTAGAAGCTATAGATATAGAATAAAATTCAAATCCTATGTTTTCTGGTAAATTGTAATAAGACAAAAATAAAGTTTTATTGCGACTAGGACTTTCCCAATTATTTAGTCTAGGATAATAGAGGACGTATGGCATTTCTCGGAAGTTTGGTCCATTATACCCCTGTGTAAAATTTGGTGAAAGAAATAAGGAAATAGATTCTTGAAATTCCGAATTGAATTCCTTCATTAATCTTTCTTTTCTTGTTTTATTGTAATTTTCTTTGTCTTTTTTTATATTATCTTCTAGTCTTTTCTCTTCCTGTTTGAGCTCTTCAATGGATTTGTTTTCATCATTTGCAAAAATTGATGATGTTAAGGTAGATATTATAATTATTATTAGGTAAATTCTTTTCATAGTTTGTTTTTTAACATATGGCGTATAACGAACTAGACTAACCGACGTAGGCTGACCCTGAGTCCCTGAACGGGACGTTAGGGACTGGAACGACGCTTGCGTAAGCAAGAGGAGTGCCAGAAGCCTATGTGTCGTAGACCGAGCGAGGGCGTAAGTCCCGAAGCGAAGCGGTTAGTCGCTGTTATACGAAGGTCAGTAAGTTATAAGTTTTTGCAGATTCTTCTTAACTGTGCTTCTGAAGGACCAATTACATATTGATGTGCGTTTAAAGCAATTGATCGGTTTGTCTTACGTATTTCGTGCTTATTTCTTTGAATGTTTTTTACTATTGATTTCCCAGTTTTGAAGAAGGATAATCCAATCTTTGGTGTTAAAGTTAAACTGATTTCTGTATGCTCTAATGAAATACCAGGTTTTTCTTTTGCATTAGTTATTAGGACTGGATTATCTGAAGTTATGAACCCACTCGTAACACTCTCTGGTATAATCGTTATTATCAGATTTTTTTCAAGTAATTTGTTTAGAAAATTCATATTTTGGTCTTCACCTACTTCGGTTAAGACATATAAAGCATAATTTCTTAATTCAGGAGTTAAGCCACCATCCGGTAGTCTATGTACAGGAAGGCCATCAAGTTCAAATTCCTTCGCTAAGCCATCTTCAATGGATTGCATAAACGAAACCGTGCGTTTAATTTGCCAAAGTAGGAATTGAGCAAAAATTTTTTTATCGTCCAAACTTATATCAAGCTTTGATGATATTTCTGAATTGGCTACTATATGAGAAATTAACCTGTTCAGTGCTCCTGCAAATTTTGATTCAAGAAATGATAGATATTTTTCAATTGAATTATCTTTTGCTTCAGAATTTATTGTGTAGCTGTAAAAGTGATTTGAAGCGAGAAATTTACTTGTTCCACGTGCAAAGTAAGATTGGGAGTTTTTATCAAAAATTCTCAGTGGCTTTGTTGGATATTGCGAATTTTGATCAGTAAAATTAGATAGATATACTTGCGGTACGGTATGCTGGTTTTGTCCCATAAAATTATTTACTGACTTTCGTATAACGACCAAAGCTAACCGAAGTTCCGTGTAGCTGAGCCTCTGCAAGAGGCGTTAGCTTGACACGGAATTTGCCTT
>NZ_RQHK01000011.1 GCF_004770475.1 Leptospira mtsangambouensis | reverse complement strand
ACCAATTGCTTCTAATACACTTAAAGGATTCATATTCTTAGATTAATTTTGTTTTATTTCGCATAACGAACTAGACTTACCGAAGTTGTCCGACCCTGAGTCCCTGTGGGACGTTAGGGACTGGCATGTAGCTTGCGTAAGCAAGGCGAATGCCAGGAGGACAATTTGCCGCAGGCCGAGCGAGGGCTCGTCCCGAAGCGAAGCGGTAAGTCGCTGTTATGCGCCGTTTTTTAAGCTTAAATTCTATTTCTAACTCGAAAAATATAGAACAGAATTGAACTTGATCTGATTTAAATATCTAAAATCAAGACTAGAATTTAAAATTTACTCGTAGTAAATCCTTTAAAATCTTTAAGTTTCATTTTTTTTTAAACAGGTATGAAAATTCTATCATTAAAATGAAGATATAGCCTGAACTGAGATGCTAATCAAGGACTTAGATACGAATTCCAATCTTTTATAATATTGTATCGTTTCACGATGGTTTCTTTGCTATCCTTCAAGAGTGGAACTCCCGAAATTTTTGAATTTCTTTCGTCTATACGAGAGATTTTTATTGTTACATTTTTCTTAGAAACAAGTGTGAATTCTGTATAATCACTATTAACTTTTGTGATTCGATATTGTTCCTTGTAAATAGTATCGCTATTATCAGAAATATCTAACCAGACTCTTGCTGATTTTAAATAATCAAAATCGCCATAGATTACAAAAGATAATTTAGTATCTGTTAAATATGGTTCTCCCGAAATTTTTTCTTGGAAAATAGATAAGGTTTTAAAGGAATTGACATCGACATTAGATAGTTCTTTAGCAGAATTCGCTTTCAGCACATTCAGAAACGAATAGCTTCCTAAATAAGGAAGGAAACCATCTTTGTTTTCGCATTTAACTTTATAATAACTTGTAGCTATTTCATCATGAATAATTAAATCTTTATTAAAGTAGCTATCATCTACTTCAAACAAGGCCCCTTCCTTGCATTTGGCAATTTGATATTTTTTATTTTCAATCGGATATTCATATAGTGGAGTTTCCCTAATTACAAGGATTCCTTGCCTATATTCATTTTTCTCGACATTTTTATACCCGTTCCAGGGAGTAATACAAGAACTGAATAAGAATAGTGAAGCTAGAAATAATCGTTTTAACATGAAGTTACCGTTGAATAGAATAGTATTATTCTGTTTTATTTGTTTGAGTCTATATGCTAGTTGAATTGAGATCTCTGCCGACACTAGGAAAGGAATAATATTTAAATTTTCGTAATCGCCAATTTCTAAAATTCTTTCATTTTTTATTTTTTTGATATAATTAGAAAAATGGCGCATAACGAACTAGGGGAGACGACGTTCCCTGACCCTGAGTCCCGGACGGGACGTTAGGGACTGGCACGGAGTTTGCGTATGCAAACGAGTGACAGAAAGGGAATGTGGCGCAGCCCAAGCAAGGCCGTAAGTGCCGCAGCGCAGCGTTTCCCCGTTGTTAGTCGCTGTCGCATTTAGTTAAGATCTTGTCGTATCTCTTCGTAATAATTTAAAAAAGCTTTTGTTGAAAATAAAGCAAAATGAGCATCGGCTTTAGAAATACTATGAATTTCTTCGGAACTTTCATTGATATCTTCTAAATGAAGACCTAATGATAGGTAATGGCTAATTTTCCGATTCCATTTTTCTTTAAAGAAAAAATTTCGTTGGTAAAAGGAATTGGATTTTACATTTTTATCTATTGCCGATATACATTCTCTACAATTTGCTAAAACTCCTTTATAATTGCATTCTAACAGTGATTTTTCTCCATTGCGTATATAATTCCATGCATTTTTTAGGGTATTGTTATTTGTGGGAATTTTTATAACAAAAAAATTGCCCAATCCAAGGTTAGGAGCAAAGTCATTTAACCAATCGGAACTTTTTATCTCTAGTGAGTAGTTGATAGTTTCAGTTTTTGATTTTAGGAAATCTCTATTTGAATTTACTGAAATAAGATTCATGTCCGTGTGAAGTGGGTGATAATTTGCATCATATTCATAAAATAAAATGTCTTTATCTATGTTTTGGTCTCTAATTTTTCCATATTTTATATTCGATATAGAAAAATTATTCTCTAAATAGTTTATAGAAGTAGTTATATTTAATTTTAAATTTCCTTCATTTCGTAAGTTTTCGAGATATTCTAATTCAACGTTGGAAATTCTCCATACTAATGAAATACTAAATATTTCTAAATTTTCTCTTCTGCCTGCTCCCCTAGATAGTGTATTACTTAAAGTATTAGTTCGATTGTTTTCGAATAAGGAAATTTTTTCTAAATTGGAAATGAATTTTTTATCAGTCGTAAATATGGATGAATGATAATTAATAGGTAAGCAAGTATTGCTATCAAATTCAATAGATATATCAAATTTTATAGTGGGTTGAAGTGAATTTTTTATTATGGAAGGTATTATTTCTGTTATTTTCATATTGTTTTTGCGATTGCGACTAACGAACTAGACTTACTGAAGTTGTCCGACCCTGAGTCCCGAATGGGACGTTAGGGACTGGCACGTAGCTTGCGTATGCAGGCGAGTGACAGGAGGACAATTTGGCGTAGCCCAAGCGAGGGCTCGTCCCGAAGCGAAGCAGTAAGTCGCTGTTATGCGAAGTATTTTTTTTAATTAGATATATTTAATCTTCATCTTCATCCATGCTGAAGTTAATTGGAATTGTGTGATAACAGTTTACATTTTTGTTTTTATAAACTCCAGGGGAAAATGTAGTTCTTGAGACTATTGTTAAAGCTGAATCAATGAATTCTTGCTCAATTGCTGTATTTAAAACCTGAATTGAATCAACTCTACCATTTTTGAATATTTTCAATTTCAATAATACTTTTCTCTTTAATTTTGAATCTTTGTATTTTTGAGGTGATAAAATGTCTCTATAATACTTGCTGTTGTTAACGAGATTATCTAATTCATTTTTCGCGTTTGAAGGCTTTATTCTTAATTTATAGTTCTTATATAGATTTTTGAGATTAATGTACTTTCCTTGAGAAAGCCAAAAGTGAAGCATGAATTGATCTGGGTGAGTAGTATTGGATATACTTTGTATGTTCTCATAGATTATTGCCCATTTTTCCTTAACAATATCGAGGTTTTTGTTTGCATTTTTTATTAGTTTCGTATAAAGATTTTTAATTAAATCGGAAGCCGCAAGGTCTTTGCCTCTCGTATTTAATGTTTCGAAAATTACGTAAGCATCTTCTTCGCTATCCAGTTCTATATAAACCAAGCTTAAGCTTAAGAGTTTAATTCGTAAATTAGTTAAACTTTGGACTTCTTTGGGTTTATTTGGACTTTCTAAATCCTTTAACTTCTCTTTGAAAAATATGAATGCTTCGTTTAATTTTTTTTCTTCGGTTCTTATTTTAGGTGAATGATCGGGTTTTTCGTAATTTTGAATATATAACTGGAAATACGGATGAGAAGTTTCAGTCTGAATTACATATTGTTGTTTATGTATAATGTCTGGTTTTTCAACGACTGTGTGAATACCTTTTGCTAAATTATCTTCTCCGAGTTCGAAAAACCTATTTCTGATTGCACATAAAAGTATAGTTATTGTAGTAAGTCTTTGTTGTCCATCTACTAGGTTAAAGGATTCGTTGTCATTTTTGTAGACTACCATTGATCCAAGAAAATAATCACCACCATCATTATCATTTACATCATTCCAAAATTCATCTAAGTTATCTCTATCCCAGGAATATGGCCTTTGGAATCTTGGAATTTTATAAAAACCAGAGCTGAATAATTGTTTTATATCTTTATCTATTGATGTAATTTTCATTTTTTTTCCTTTTGTAAATTTTAATTCATTTCGCATAACGAACTAGCCTTCCCGAAGTTGTCCGACCCTGAGTCCCGAATGGGACGTTAGGGACTGGCACGTAGCTTGCGTATGCGAGCGAGTGACAGGAGGACAATTTGGCGCAGCCCGAGCGAGGCCTTGTGCCGAAGCGTAGCGGGAAGGTGCTGTTAATCGCAGTGCCTTTTATACTGTAGCTCTTATTCTTTTCTCTAATTTCTCTAGTAATTCGTTCTTATCTTTCCAAACAATATGGTTGTACTGTCTTGTATCAAAATGTACGTTTACTAAATCAGATTCATTGCAACACCAAATTACAGGGATGCCGAGTCCCATTGCAAATCCAGCTTCGAAATAAACTCCATGTCTTTGACCTGTTACCTCCGAAATCAAAAATTTACTTCTTTTAATTTCGTAAAGTATTTCGCCTGAAATTTCATTGTTATGTTCTTTGTTGTCTATTCTTATTGGAATATACCCATTCATCCGACATGCTTTTTCGATTTCCAGAGATGCTTCGTTCATAGAGGGATCGAACGAAATTGCTATAAATACTTGTTCGGAATTGGATGATTTTTCAAATTCTTCTATTGCAATCCATCCTTGTTCTTTAATAATTATCGTACTACCTTTGGTAATTTGATTGTTGATAATTACGCTTTTAAAATCGATTTGATTTTTATCTTTTAAAATCTGTAATATAAAGAGTGCTTCAGATTCATTCTTAGCATATAGATCATAAGTACTAAAGTTACGTATTAAACTTCCGTAGTTAGGGTCAATTTTTGCTAAATTTCTTAAGGCATATCCTTGCTTATCAAGAATATTTTTCGGAAACTCATTTAATAATTCAGCTAAAGTGATTATAGTTTTGCGAGTACTTCCATTTTTTATGTAATTATTTTTTTCTTCTTTGCTACAGATAACAATTTCTTTGTTTGATAAAAAATATCTTCGTAATATAGATTGAAATTTATAATAATCATCTTTATTGATTGTTGAATATTCTTCGGAAAATGCTTCGTGACTTATTAAAAGTAATCCGAAATCCGGATGTTGAAATTGACTATAAACTGTCTCTCCGCTAGAGATATTGTCTCTATTGTTCCAATTTATATAAAAAATATTTTCTGGTTTCATAGTTAAATCCTTAAGGCATTGCGATTAACGAACTAGTCTACTCGACGTTCCTCGTAGCTGAGCCTGCGGAGCAGGCGTTAGCGTCGGCGCGTCTTCTTGCGGAGCGAGAAGCGTGACGGAGAGGAATGTGCCGCAGGCCAAGCAAGGCCGTAAGTGCCGAAGCGCAGTGAGTAGACGCTGTTATGTGCAGTAGGCTATTTGTAATTATATAGTTACAATATACTCTTTGATTGCATTACCATTACTATCGTTAAAAATAAATTTTGTAGATTTTGCTTCTAAACCTAAATCCAATGAAGATAGATATATGCTTTCGAGAACATATTCGATAAATTCATCTACCAAAAATACCCGAGATTTCAGGTTTAGCCAGTTTATTATAAATTTTGCTTTTTTATATAATCGAGTATCTGCTGTAAGAAAAAATTGACAGCTTAATCCAATAAGTTAGATGAATATTGTCGTTCGTTATACTTCCGAAGGCTGTTGGACTTTTTAATTCTTCGGAGACTAATCCAATAAACTCAGCTAATGACGTTAATTTTAGAATCCATTGATTAAATTTCGAGGTAACTGTATTGTTAATTGTTTTGTTGAACTCAAAAAAATCTTGATAGTTCTTAAAGATGATGTGAAAGAATGAGTTTTTTAAAGCTTCGTTTGCCATTTCCTTTACATCAATAGTTTGTTTTTTCTTAGGGAGTTGATGTACATTCGGAAAAGAGACTTTTATACCAGAAAAGTTTTGAAAATTGCTTCGCATCTCTTTATTTATTCGTAAAATTTCGAGGCCATTATCGAAATCGCTCATCGCATCGGCGAATTTATTTATCAGATCCTTATGTTTTTTGTTTTGAACAAAGAACGATGAAACTTTAATTCCTGTTTGAACAATCAAATTTAAAGGCTTGAGAATGAAAGCCAATGGATTTGAATTATTTGTTTGTTCAATGCAGTATTTGAAATCAGCTTTGATATCTGATATTTGAAAAATTTTTAATTTAAAATCATCAAAATAATCTTCTTGTATTCTCGTTCCTTTCGTTATTTTAAATAAGTTCTCTAAGTCTCGTTCAATAAATTGTATAGGTCCTTGGTTTATATCTAAATAATGCGCATGGCTATAAGAAATTTTGACGATGTTTTCAGCTAATAGTCTTTCGAGCAGAATTTCAAAGCATTGAATTGATGATTTTAGATTTTTTTCTAACCTGTCTTTATTGTGCAGATAGTTTATTATATTTGAATCAATATAAATTAAATCTTTTTCAAAGTTAAAATTTTCTTTTGTTTCATTCATTGAATTTTAGCCTATTGCACATAACGAATTAGCGGAGACGACGTTCCCCGACCCTGAGTCCCAACGGGACGTTAGGGACTGGTCACGTAGCTTGCGTATGCAAGCGAGTGCCAGAAGGGGAATGTGTCGCAGACCAAGCGAGGCCGTAGTGCCGAAGCGCAGCGTTTCCGCGCTGTTATGCGCCGTGTATTGCTAGTGAATTTCTGAAAACCTGTATAAGTTCTGGTTTATCATTAAAGATAATTTGAGCAGAGCCGTTTCTTTGTAAATTTAAGCTAATTTTGAAGTTTTCAATTTCAATTATGGAATGTATTTTATCAATAGAATATTTGTTTCTTTGATATTCTTTAAGACGATTTTTTAAGTCATAATTTCCGTTTACTGTTGTTTTTATATGTATTTGATTTTCTGAATCAAAGTTTGATATTTGAATAGAGTTAATGGAAATTTTTGCCAAATTATTTTTTTCAAATTGTAGAGTCCATTTGTACAAATTGATTTCAATTGGCTCAACGGATATTTTGAAATCTGAAAAAAATTGTAATTTATTTAAGAATTGATTGAGGCTTCTCGGAGAATTGTGTATTTCTAGTTGGGGATATTCATCGCTCAATATAAAATGAACGATCTGAAAATATATCTCCGTAAATTCAGAAATTTCTCCAATTGGACTTTCTGTTATTCTTTTTATTTCAATTTTTTCTATATATCTTCCTTCTATAAGGTTTTTTCTATATTTATCAATCAAGAATCCAGAGTTGGATCCGGTAGAAAATTTATCTTTCGATATTTTATTCTTCAAAACTTCCATTGTATAAGGCCAATTCGCTTGATACCATTTAATACGTACCATTTAAGTTCCCTCCGGATTTTCATGCTCTTTGCAAATAGTTTGGAAATTTCTGCTCGCTGATTCTTCTATTATTGAAAGTAATAATTGCTGTTCAGCTTGTGATACTGATTTTATTCTTTTTACATATTCATGCTTATTTAATGTAAAGATTCCTCTTATGTTATATTTGAAGTTCTTGCATTTAAATGGATCGTCGAAACCTGCTTCAAATTCATATATAGCATAAGGATCAGACGATTGTTTTGATCTCCATATAATGGAGCTTATATAAAATCCTTTACTTCTTAATTGTTGGTATTCGGGGGTGGAAAGTAGATTGTTTCCTTTTAAGAGCACATTTTTTACAGCGGAAAGCATTTGAGATTTTGCTTCTTCTATATCTTGATCATCTTCTAATTCTGGTGTTTCATCGAATTGATTTGACTCTATTTTTAGACTAGTAACTGTTTCAAGTTTGAAATCATCAATTGATGAAATTAGTTGGGTGAAAAATTTTGTTCGTAAGACTGGATCATTTATGTTTTCCAATGAAATTATTTCTTTTGTGATCTGAGTTTTTAGTTTCTCCTCTATTTTATTTTGTAAATCTGCAAGAATTTTCCTTGCTCTGTCATTTGCTGGTAACCTGGCGATAATCTTATCATCTTTTTTGATAAATTTGATCTCTGCTTCTTTTGTTCTTCTTTGAATAAGTCTGGTTTTCGTATAATCAATTTCTGTATATTCTATTTTTACGCTTATCTCATTGTCTTGTTGAGTAATTATTATTTTTTCTTCGGTTGATTCGTCATCGCGGTAGTTATTAGATACTTCTTTAATATCACTTAAGGAAATGGGGTTAAAGATTACTGATGTACTTTTTTCGGATCTGTTTCCACTTTCTGATTTATCGAGAATAGAATTTAGGTCATTAAAATCGTGAGGTAACAGGGAAATTATATTTGAAAGACTGTCTCTATCATTGTGATTAGAATATAATATGCCTCTATCCTTAGCAATGTTTAGTAGAGTAGTTTCAGAAAGCTTAAGCTTAGAGGACATAAGAATGTCGAAAATCTCTTTGTCAGTTGCATAATAATTTAGATTAGTTTTAGACATTGTTTATTCCTATTTCAAGTTCAGAAAAACGGGTTTTTATATGGTGCATTCTGGAAAATTGGATGGAATTTATCGCTTTTTCGATAGCTTCAGTTCCTTTGCATTTTTCAATGTATTGGGTTTTAGCTTTATTAAAAAGTGAAATGCATTCATCAATTCCGAATAAATGAAATACTTCAATGTCAACATCATCTATTAGAATCTGAAAGTGTAGTAAGTAATCTATAAAATAAAGAAATTCCTCCACTGATTCTCCTTTCCTCTTATAGAAAATAGTATACCCTTTTTTCGAATCCTTTGTGTGAGTAAGTATAATCCATGGAGCAGTTAACATTTCTAGTGTCGCAGATTTTGCTTCCAGATATTGAATATTTTTATATCTAACCAAATGTGGATAGAAGTAGCGACAGTCTTCGGAAGATGGTAATTTCTTTGTACCTCTGAGAAAAATTAATTGTAGTCTAACATTGTCTAGCCAATAAATATCCAAAGGCCCGAGAATCACTATTTTCGAATCCTTTGGAATATTAATATCTTCAATTTTTATTTTATCCAATACTATATTGAAGTCTTTATCATAATCATTGTCATGGTTATAGATAAAAAGCAGTCCGGATATTTCCGGGGAAACGTTCGAATGAAAAAATCTTTTCTGGAACTGATTGCTTTTTTCTGCACAGCTCATTGATTGCGCCAAACTCACAATTTCCGTATTAAGGTTTTTTGATTTTAAAGTGTTGCTAGCATAACTCTTTAGGTCACATAAGATATATGTTCTAGATTTATGATATGGTTCATCGTAAAAGAAGACAATATCTGCTGGATGTGTATTTTTTCCATGTTCAGAATCTTCACAATTGAAGTTAGAGTTTGTTGTACTATCATGTTGCCAAAAAAATTCTGAGAAAATTTCTTTGGCTAATATATCAGCCATTTTTGCAATATTTGCTGTTTCTGCCATAAGATCTCCAAGGTTTCATATTAATTTAATACATTGCGCATAACGAATTAGACTTCCCGAAGTTCCCTGTAGCCGAGCCTCTGAAGGAGGCGTTGGCGTCGGCGCGCCTTCTTGCGAAGCAAGAAGCGTGACGGAAGGGAATTTGCCGTAGGCCGAGTGAGGGCTTGTCCCGAAACGTAGCGGGAAGACGCTGTTATGCGCTGGAAATGATTTCTATGATTTAACGGGAAACTAAATTAATTTTCCTTAATTATTCTTTATATTTGATAACGCTTGCTAAAAATAAGTTTGGCCTGAACATTTATAGCCACGCTCTATTATACAATTATCTCTACTTTGAGAGCATGGCATATATTTGTTTGGATTGTTAAGACACGATTGATAAATGTAAATATCGCATATTAGTATTGTTAGAGCAGGATTGCAGGCATTTTCTTTTTCCTTTGTCTCTTTTGATTTTCCAAATATTTCCTCTCTTTCACTTTGGCAATTTATAAGAAATATAAGGCATAGAAGTATATGAAAATTTCTTAATGTGGCCACGTTTTTATGCTATTTTATATTTTGCTGAATTTGATTTTTTAATTTTCATTTTTTTTTAGTGTCAGTATTTATTAAGATTTTTTTAACATTATTAAAGATATGTTCTTTATAGTAAATTTTATTTATATTGTTTATTATTGTGAGGGAAAATTGATAATTCAAATTTAGGAAAATATTTAATAAATTTAATCAATTGTTTCGGTATTAATTAGTGAAATAACTTTTCAGTTTATTTTTTAAATTCAATTTAGTCTAGTTTTGTATAATGAATGACACTTAATCTTTCTGGAAGATTAGTTATTGGTGGTAAATTATAATCACCAAATTGAGTTGAAAGTGGTCTTTTAATGTTTAAAAAATGAAAAAAGAATACAATCCTGAATGATCCTGTGAGTTTTTCATCTGATATATTCTCCCATTCATTTGATATTACAATTTCACCGGTGATATTTAGTAGATATTCCTTATATGGTATTTGCCAATTTAATCTATCTAAATTCTCAATAGGTTGAGTAATTTCATGCAAATTTAATGGTATAATAGAGTCTTTAACCTGTATTTCAATTAAATGGGCATCTGCGACATTTTTTATACTATATACGCCTATAATTTCGAAGTCCATGAGTCCTCATAATTATGAATTTTCATTTCTTGCGCATAACGAACTAGGGGAAACGACGTTCCCTGACCCTGAGTCCCGTGACGGGACGTTAGGGACTGGCACGGAGTTTGCGAATGCAAACGAGTGACAGAAAGGGAATGTGTCGCAGACCAAGCGAGGCCGTAAGTGCCGAAGCGCAGCGTTTCCCCGTTGTTATACGACGTGCGTTTAGCTAGGTTTGTTTTTTCTATGTTCTGTCAATCCAAACTTCTTTAATCCAGCTTGCTAAATCATTTCATTTTTTTTTGCTTATTCCGTCATGGGACCAATATACTACTTCGTTAATATTATTTAGGCAGTAATAATTCCCATTGTCCTCACAAATTGGAAGTAGATTTTTTGGAACATTCATTTTAGTCCAAGCTTCCTTTGCAATATTAACTATAAATGTATGACTATTCTTTGGAACAATGGTACATGGTTCTAAGGTTCCAACAACAACATCACTTGCTTCTAATAGAAATTTTTTATAATCATATGAAAATGTATTTTCTAATTCAAGTTCAACTTCAGAAATTTCTTTTTGAGTCGGTAATTTATAAGGAAATGGTGCTTGCTCGTTAAGTTCGCGTAATTTTTTAATTGCTTCACCAATGGTCATTTTTATTCAACTGTGTTGGTTTAATTTCTTTTTTATTGAAATTGAAGGAAACTTGAAAAAAGTAGTCTATTTGAAATTTTTATAGCAGATAGTGCGGGAGCATTCACTTAAACAAGATAATTTTATTTTTTTAGATATATCTGAGTCGACTGAATTCGTAAAAATGCTAAAAAACATAGCGTAGTTAGGTATATTGTTGCAGCTTTCGTAACATTTTTTCTTTTCTTCACAATCTTGAAATAGGTAGTTCCTATTAATTGTATAGTCATATTCAGGTTTAAACTTTTCCTTAGCTCCAATTTCATTCGTGTAAAGGATTGATGAAAGTAAAAGAATAATTGGAAGATTAAAGATAAATTTCATAGATGTTTCGGTTTTCTTCTCTGAGATTACTTATTTACAAGATTGGTGTTTAGCATGTCGTATAACGAATTAGGGGAGACGACGTTCCCTGACCCTGAGTCCCGTAAACGGGACGTTAGGGACTGGCACGTAGCTTGCGTATGCGAGCGAGTGACAGAAAGGGAATGTGGCGCAGCCCAAGCGAGGCCGTAAGTGCCGAAGCGCAGCGTTTCCCTGCTGTTATGCGTAGTGGTCAATGATTACGGATTGTTCTCTTCGTATTGTTTTTTAGCATGGTTATAGTTATCTGAAGTTTTTTCAATTCGATCGTTCAAGATAATTGTTCCTCTCGTACCTCTGTCTGTCCAATAGTGACCTTTTAGTGATGAAGGCGGATTACCTGAAATTTTTAACATAAAAGACCCATGATGTATTTCACTTTTTTTTCCTTGTAATTCTATTTCCGGTTGATTTTGGTAAATGATATTTAATTTGAATTGATCATCCTCTTCCTTTTCAATGCTATAAGCAATCGATTTAGATTCGGATTCAGTAGTAAATAATCTGAATGTTAAGGAAGTTAATGTTTGTCGAATAGTAACAAAACCAAGGATCGTTGGTATCGGTTTACCCGTATTAGGATTAATCCAATCACTTTTGAGCTCCAGTTTCCAAGTACCTCTTAAGTCTGGCCGATCCACGTACCATCCTCGGAAAATTTTCCATGACCATAAGTATTTATTAAATACTGTAACGAAAACTGAAATTGTCCCTACAACAAGGCTAAATGGCTTAATAAATTCTGAACTTAATACAGGCATTCCTTGAAACCAGAGAGCAAGTAACCAAATGCCTACTGTTAATCCGATAAAGGACGATAGGTGAAGTCGTGATATCATTATTGATATCCTACATAGTTCCATGCATCGTTTAAAAATTTATGAGCAGTTTCGACTGTCCAAGGCTGACTTGACCTGAATAAATATTTCAATTCACTAACCTCTCCCCAATTTTCGCAAGTTTTCGATTCGATAGTATTGTTAAAGAGAAATACTAAAACTTCCCGTATCAAGAGTTTGTAATTTTGATAGTTGAATCGTTCGTTAGGAGTATTCCACACAAGACATTCTATTAAAAAACTAGGTATTGAGATTGCTGATCCAATTCCATTTCGTGCCATTTCATTAGAAAGTGTTTTTAAAATTCTTACTACTTTTTTAAACTTTCTGTTAGTTAGATTGTTTTTTGCTACGCCATTACTGTAATGCTGTTCAGGCCAATTTCTTATCATTTGAGGTGAACGATTATCTGGTATCATTTCTACACCGGATAAGTAATTATTTACAGACGTATATCTCCTATGTTCAAAAAACGCGGCTACATCAGCTTCTACTCGATAAGTATTTTCTTTTATATCAAATGATTTGTTTCCTCGCTTTACGTTCTGAAATCCAAATCGGTAAACAAGAGCTTCTTCTATTTCGCTTTTAAAAGTTGAATATTCGTACAGAGAATCTTTTAAACTTTCGTTTAATATAGCTTTTACATTATCATCAGGATAATCAGGAAAAAATACATCGAAACAAACTATTCCGATATCTACATCACTATCTTTTTTGACGTTTACTCTGTTTCTATATGATCCTTACGTAAAAACGACTATATTTCTATTTTTTAGTTTGTCACTAGAACGAATTGCTTCACGGATTTGGCTTTCTGCATTTTCTGCTCTTTGTTGCTCAGATTCACTTGGTCCATTGGCCCATGAAGTAAATACTGTTTCCCAATCTTTATCCATTAATTTAAATTCTCCATAAATACTTAAATAAATTTTGACCATTACGCATAACGACCAAAGCTAACCGAAGTTCCGTGTAGCTGAGCCTCTGCAAGAGGCGTTAGCTTGACACGGAATTTGCCTTTAGGCCGTAGCGAGGGTCCCACAAGAACCTGACTTCCACAGAAGTCCGGGGCGCAGTGGAAAAGATCCCGAGCGTAGCGGTTAGCGGATGTTAATTGCAGTTGGTCCGTATTTAATGAAAATTCTATCGCAAGCCAACAAATTCGAGCGCAAATTTTCTCTTATTTCTTAAAAGAACAAATCCTTTAAGATGCGTAAATGGAGTAACACAGCGTTGTGTTTTTTTTAGCCGAAATCGACAACACTCACATAAAAAATTTGCGCGTTTTCTTCTACAGACTGACCAATTGCAATTAACGAACTAGGCTACTCGACGTTTCCCGACCCTGAGTCCCGCCGGGACGTTAGGGACTGGCACGGAGCTTGCGTATGCGAGCGAGTGACAGAAAGGGAATGTGCCGCAGGCCAAGCGAGGCCTTGTGCCGAAACGTAGCGTTTCCCTGCTGTTATGCGCTGGACCGTTATTTATGAGAGACTTTTTGGTTTTTTAAAGGTAATCTAATATCGCCAACGAAAACATATCTGATTTTTCCAATGTTCATCATTTTATGAATAGATTGGCGAGACAATTTTAACCTCTTTGCCATTTCATCGACACTAATAAGATCCGCAGCTACAGTAATTTCAGCATCTTTTTTAGCCTTAAATTCAGCAATTGCAGCATTAATGTGATTTTGAGATTTTCGCGTAAGAATTCCGTCTTTGCAATTTTTGCAATAGTAACCTTCTAGATTATTGATTTTTAGGTTTCCATAATCTTTAATATTGAAATTTTCAGAGACATCAGTTTTGAAAACCATAGAATTTGTTTCACCACAGACAGGACAATCGATCCATTTTTTATCTTTCATATGTTTTCATCTCCTTTAAAAGAAATAACTAATGTATTACTGTTCGAAATTTGGATTTTAATATAAAGTTTATGATAATTGCTTTCCTTTTTGTAAACATCGTGCCAGAGCAAATGATTATTATGAGAAGTCATTGATTTAAAGAAGTCAGAATTATGTAAATTTAGAACTTCATTAATAATTTCAGTTTCACCAAATCCAAATTGTTCAATTGCAGTCTTTTGAGCGTTTTTTGTAATAGAAAACTTTCCCTCCATTATCAGTTCTTTGATTTTTTTTAATGGATAATGACAGACGCGTTTTTCCACAATTGCTATTGTGTTTAATTGGTAGACAATGTCAACTGCTTAAAAGATCGTATTTTAAATTTAATTTTACGGTCTTGCGCATAACGAACTAGACTAACCGACGTAGGCTGGCCCTGAGTTCCGGAACGGGACGTTAGGGATTGGCACGACGGTTGCGTAAGCAAGAGGAGTGACAAAAGCCTATGTGGCGCAGCCCAAGCGAGGCCGTAAGTGCCGAAGCGCAGCGTTTCCATGCTGTTATGCGACGTTGCGGGGAGCGACACGGATGTCGCAATCTTAGCTAAGTTCCTCTTTTATTCTTAAATATTCATCAGGTGTGATGATTTTTAAACCTTTTATTTTTTCAAGAGTAAGAAGGTCTTTATCTCCAGTAATTATGAAATCTACATTAGCTGAAAAAGCAGTTTCTAGAATATGAAAATCATCCCTGTCTCTTAAATTTAAATAATCCTTTAAAGGCTTATTTTTAATGATAGTGGTGGCATTTCTGATTTCCTCAAAAGCAAACTGAATAAAATCATTTGGAAGTTTAAACTTAGGTTTAGCTAAAGTTTGTTCAATTTCATCGAGTATTTCATTTGAAATATATCCAACAAAAGCTTCATCGATTAAATCTTGTAAAACTAGCTTAGGTTTTCCATTAAATAAAATCGCAGAAATGTAAATGTTTGTATCTAAGAGAACTTTAAACATTAAGAAGCTTTTTTACTTCTTCTAACAGCTTTAATTTCTCCAAAAATGTCAGCTTCTGTAAGATTTGATTTTTCTACGGATTTAGTACCGAAATCGAAGATAGCTTGCCACTTAGATTTTTTCTCAATGTAAGTCCTTGCTGCCTCTCGAATCAGTTCAGATCTGGATCTATGTTCTCTTTTTGCAATTTTATCGATTTCTTTTAAAAGGGCCTTTTTGAAAGAGATATTTACAGTCTGATTCATAATTTTCCATAATATACAAAATTTGTATATTTGTCAAATCGATATTTTTTAAGGGTTTCTTGAAAACGCCACACGGATGTGGCGACTCTTCCCCGCAATGTTCGCATAACGAACTAGACTTACCGAAGTCCTCCGACCCTGAGTCCCGACGGGACGTTAGGGACTGGCATGTAGCTTGCGTAAGCAAGGCGAATGCCAGGAGGAGGATTTGCCGTAGGCCGAGCGAGGGCTCGTCCCGAAGCGTAGCGTTAAGTCGCTGTTATGCGTAGTTGATTATTTTGAAATTCAATTTTTGATTATTGAAACATACTTTAAAAGTGTGAATCATTTTATTTATATAAATTCTTATTTTAAAATTTAGTTTAGACTATTTTTTAATTCAATTGTTCAAAATTTAAATTCACTCTATTTTAGTAAATTGTTTTAGTATTGAACTTAGTAATAAGACTTCATCTGTTTTAATTTTAAAGACTGGAATGTAATAAAATCCTCCAACTATATCATAGAGAAAGAAATATCGATCGTGGAATTCGATTTTATATATATTGGAAAAATTTTCTTCTTTGAGAAATGATGGACCAGATTCAAAAAAAGTATCTCCATCGATTACAAATTTATATTCTCCAATCATTCCATCAATATTTATTATATTTAGCCTTGAATTATTGCTAATTTTCAAAAGTAGAATGAAAAATCCAATAGTGAGTAGAGATATTGTTATAATAGAATTTTGGAAAGGATCTGACGACTTGAAGATTGGGTATAAATAAGAGATAGTTATGTATGAAGTAAGACTTAGGAGAATGGAAAGTATTAATATCATAGGTATTCTGATTTTAAAGTCTTTATATTTTGCAAAAACTATGTTGGATATTTCTTCTGCCTCCGTTTTTGTGATTTGGAATTCTATTTTAATTCTTTTATTCATTTTATTAAATTTAATTTAATCAATTACGCATAACGAACTAGGCTAATCGACGTTCCTCGTAGCTGAGCCTCTGAAGGAGGCGTTAGCGTCGGCGCGTCTTCTTGCGGAGCGAGAAGCGTGACGGAGAGGAATGTGGCGTAGCCCAAACGAGGCCGCAAGTGCCGAAGTGCAGCGATTTGCCGTTGTTATGCGTAGTTGCTTTTTGATCAAATAAATTAAAACTAATTTTTATTGAAAGAAATCCGTTTATCTAGAATTTTTCTTATTGAATGATTTCGAAACATATGTGATAGAAATAAAGTAAAATAGTGATGAAAATAGCAACAGAGGAAAAAGGCGAATTAAGAAATCTGATTCTCCGTAACTTTCATTTCCTGGATTAGTGAAGTCGTTCCAAAGCTGGTAACCATTGCAAATATGATACCCTTTCAGAGATACAAAATATATGTAATTTGTTAGCTTAAAAATGAAGTAAGCGAGAGTTATGATGTGTAATAATCCAAAAAACCAATATTTAGAACTTATTTTTACAAATGGTAGAACTAATAAAGAGAAACTTATCAGTATATAAAAATTTATGTAAATTGAAGTAAGAAACCCATCGGGAATCCCATTTGTACATGGGTCTAATTCTGCCATAGATGGAGTCAGAATTATTAAATAAGATATAAGATAACCTAAAATATAACTGAGATGGAACAAAGTCTCTTTTGTCATATAGATGAAACCTGAGCAATAACGCATAGCGAACTAGTTTTAACGAAATTTTTTGCCCAGAGCCTACGTAGTAGGCGTTATGAGTAGCGGGAAGATGCTTTTATGCTTAGTTGCTAAGTTATGACTTAAATTTTCTCGTATAGCATTTCATAATGATCTAGTTTTTCAAGTTCAAGATTGTTTTTAATTAAATTTTTCAAATTAGATTTAGTGTCATTAGCTAAGTTTATGATTTCTGTCCATTTTGGGTCGTTTAATATATTCTGATGATTATATTCGTCGCTATTTGGAGGAAAGTAAAGTGCAGCTTCTTGATGTAGTTTTTTAACCGCATCCAATTCTTTTCTAGTAATGTAATTTTCTAGAAGTAATTCGTTTAAACATATATCATCTTCTCTTAGGCCAAGGTCATCAAAATAGCAACACATTAGTTCGACGAACGACCAATGTGGGTTTGTATTTTTGACATCTAACCACATTTTTTTCTGGATTTTGTAGCAAGCGAAATAGGAAATCATTGCAAGCCATCTTTCTCTCCATCGAGAGATTTGTTCCTGATCGCTACTATTCATTTTTAAAGTTATTTATTTAAGAGAAGAAAATTGTTTAGTTTTACTAACATGAATTATTGTAAATTATGATAGAACTGGCATTTGTGTTGTTAAAAATTAAGATTTTAATCTTTAAAGGTTAGTCAGATAGACATTTATTTTTGTTAATCTATACTTTAATTATAAGTAAATATTGAGAAAATGGTAATCGAATAAGACTCATTTGATAAGTGTTTTTATTACACCGGTTTTAGCAATTACGCATAACGACCAAAGCTAACCGAAGTTCCGTGTAGCTGAGCCTCTGTAAGAGGCGTTAGCGTGACACGGAATTTGCCTTTAGGCCGTAGCGAGGGTCCCACAAGAACCGGACTTCCACAGAAGTCCGGGGCGCAGTGGAAAAGATCCCGAGCGTAGCGGTTAGCGGATGTTAATTGCAGTTGGTCCGTATTCGATTAATTTTCTATCGCAAGCCAACACTTTTGAGCGCAAATTTTTCTTATTTCTTAAAAAAGAACAAATCCTTTAACACGCGTAAATGGAGTAACACAGCGTTGTATTTCTTCTAGCCGAAATCGACAACACTCACATAAAAAATTTGCGCGCTTTTTTATACTGACTGACCAATTGCAATTAACGAACTAGGGGAGACGACGTTCCCTGACCCTGAGTCCCGAACGGGACGTTAGGGACTGGCACGGAGTTTGCGGATGCAAACGAGTGACAGAAAGGGAATGTGGCGCAGCCCAAGCGAGGCCGTGAGTGCCGAAGCGCAGCGTTTCCCTGCTGTTATGCGTAGTCACTTTTAAAAATCTTCTTCTTCTGCTAGTTTTCTCAAATATTCAGAATACAAATATTCTTTTTGATTTTTCCAGTCACAAATTATTCCATCATGAATATTGTTCGGTTCAAAGTTTTTTGAGAGCAAAGTAGTAATCGGAAATTCTGCCCCATAAAAACTTACAAGGCCTATTAGGTAATGTGAAACTGAGAATATTATTACTTTGTGAGATTTATCAGGAAAGCTTTCTAAAAGCATTTTTTCGATGTTGTTTATGAAATTTTGGTTTAGGATTATTTTTTCATATTCTTTGGTGTCTCCATTAATCCAATTTCGACAATTGTTATATTGTGAATCATACATAGTGTCTTTACCGAGGAGATAGGCTGCACAGTTAAATGCAATTTTTGAATGAGCTCTGTAATAATTAATCAGATTAACTTTAATTTCTAATCCTTTCTTTAAAAATAAGTTCAATTCTTCTTTTGGTGCAAAATTGATTTTATTCTCACTTTGAAGGAGAGTCGTTATAGTGTTTATAGTATTCTCTAAGTTGTCTTTGTTTTTTGCACAGATATAGAAGTTTTTCTCGTGAAATCCGATAAGAATAATTTCTTCATTAAGTGTCAGTGATGGTATATAGGTGTAGTTTCTAATTTTATCTAAATTCTCTTGAAATATTGATAATTGTTCATGTTCAGGAAACTCTGAATTGTAGAAGAATTGAGCATTTTTTATATTATTATCAATGAGAAATTGGGAAATTATAATTGGTTTAGATTTTCTAATATATCCAAGGACTTTGGGAAATTTATCAATTTCAAAAACAAATATGTTTGTGCGTACTTCATTTTTCTTTGTCAATGAACCACGTTTTCCGGGACCAACGTAAGTTCTTAAATAAGATATAAAAGAATTACTAGTTAAATCGGTTTCAATAGTTCTACCAAATTTAAAATTGCAGTCATCACAAACAAATTGTGATGGAAGAACTGTTTTGCCTCCAAAAGCTGCAGGGATAATATGCTCTTCCTTTAAAAAATCCTTTTCCTCTTTGGTCTCAAGACAGTATATACATTTCATATATTGATTAAGTGATTACGCATAACGACCAAAGCTAACCGAAGTTCTGTGTCGCTGAGCCTCTGCAGGAGGCGTTAGCGTGACACGGAATTTGCCTTTAGGCCGTAGCGAGGGTCCCACAAGTAACGAACTTCCTCAGAAGTTCGGGGCGCAGTGGAAAAGATCCCGAGCGGAGCGGTTAGCGGATGTTAATTGCAGTTGGTCCGTATTTAATGTAGTTTCTATCGCAAGCCAACACTTTTGAGCGCAAATTTTCTCTTATTTCTTAAAAAAGCACAAATCCTTTAACACGCATAAATGGAGCAACACAGCGTTGTATTTCTTCTAGCCGGAATCGACAACATTCACATAAAAAAATTTGCGCGTTTTCTTCTACTGAATTGACCAATTGCAATTAACGAACTAGACTAACCGACGTAGGCTGGCCCTGAGTCCCGAACGGGACGTTAGGGACTGGCCACGACACTTGCGTAGGCAAGGGGAGTGCCAGAAGCCTATGTGTCGCAGACCGAGCGAGGGCGCAAGTCCCGAAGCGAAGCGGTTAGTCGCTGTTAAGCGCAGTTTTGTTATAACAGTATAATTAGTCTTTACTATTTGGTTTAATTAAATTAGGATCAGATATTTTATTCCAATTGACATTATTAACAATTTTTAGTAATTCATCTACAATTGAAATATTCTCTTTAAATTTTTCCAATTCGAAATTTGAATCATCTTTATTAAAGAGACTCTTAGTTAGTTCGGAAATAATCTGATCCCTTTTATCTTTTTCTAAACGTGAGATGAAAGGATTAATTGCTCTTAAATCTAATTCTTTTTGCCTATACCTTTTTTCATAGATTTCATGGTTTTTTGCATATTTTGCAGCAAATGTGGCTATAATACCCAAAGGTATGCTTAATAAGAATCTTCCTAATAGTTTATAATAATTAAGGTTTTGGTTTTCATCTTTTATATCTGGAAAGAATATTTGATAAGAGAACAATATAATTAAGCTTATGCTAAAAAGAAAGACACCTTGCCAAACTTGTTTTGAAAATTTTTCATTATTTGCATTTTCCTGAAAACCTGAAGCTATTGAATCACCCGCTTTATCACCTGCTAAACTTTTTATTGAGTTTGCATCATCTGTTGCTTCTTTTAGTAAATCCTTGATTTTTTTTGTTTCAGTAACTTTGAATAAATTGTTTTCTTCTTTAATGTCAGATCTAATTAATTCAAATTCGTTTTTAAAATTTAATAATGATTCATCTAGTTTAGCTCTACGTGTTTCAATTAAGTTTATTAGTTCTCCAGATTTTTCGGTAATTAATTTGTCTAGAGACTTTTCTCTACTGTCTAGTGTTTCAATTTTTGTTTTAAGTGCAATTTCCTGATCATTGATTATTTTGGTAAGATTTGAAATTTCATTATTAGCATTATTTTGAAAAGTTATTAATTGTGTACTTATATCTTGAAACATTATATAATCAATTTTATAAAGGTTAAATTGAAAATATAATCCATCTATAGCTAATATCTGAGCTACGATTTGGTGAATATTTTCAGAAGGTTGTCTGAATTGGGTTATTAACGCATTAAATTGACTAAAGATTGAATTTGAAATATTAAAGGGTATTTTATCTATAATTCCTTCGTTTAATATTTTATTCGTGGTTTCTAGGACATTATCTAAGCATTGATTAAATTCTTCTATAGAAATTCCTTGATAATCGCCTTTATATTTGCCTTTTACTGTGCCAATTTTTTGGATAAATAGATTGTCGTTAATAATTCTAGATATACTTTGCGTATGTATTCTCATTTCTTATTCTCTTGTATTTTAATATTTTGCAAAATTGCGCTTAACGAACTAGGCTTCTCGAAGTTTCCTGTAGCCGAGCCTCCGAAGGAGGCGTTGGCGTCGGCGCGTTTTCTTGCGAAGCAAGAAACGTGCCGGAAGGAAATTTGCCATAGGCCGAGCGCGGGCCCCGCGAAGAGTAGGACTTCAGCGTAGCGAAACAGAAGTCCGTAACGAGCGGATAAGGACCCAAGCGAAGCGAGAAACCGTTGTTAATTGCAGTTGGTCCGTATTTAATGAAATTTTTATCGCAAGCTAACAAAATCGAGCGCAAATTTTCTCTTAATTCTTAAAAAAGCAAAAATCCCTTAACATGCGTAAATGGAGCAACACAGCGTTGTATTTCTTCTAGCCGGAATCGACAACACTCACATAAAAAAATTTGCGCGTTTTCTTCTGCTGATTGACCAATTGCAATTAACGAATCAGCCTTAACGACGTTCCGTGTAGCTGAGCCTCTAGAGGAGGCGTTAGCGTAACACGGAATGTGCCTTTAGGCCGAGGGAGGGCCCCACAAAGCCTAGATTTCATCAGAAATCTGAGGCGCAGTGGAAAAGCGCCCGAGTGAGCGTTAAGGCGCTGTTAATTGCAGTTAGTTAGTATAGAATAAGATAAAAGTCGAAAGGGTCCTACAATCCAGCGCAAATTTCTCTTAAATCTTAAAAAGCAGAAATCTTTAACTGCACTTTAATGGAGAGGACAGCTTTAATTGTACTCTTACAAAGCGCTAATCGACAACACCCTCTTAAAAAAATTTGCGCGTTTTCTTCTGTAGATCAACTAATTGCAATTAACGAATTAGACTAACCGACGTAGGCTGGCCCTGAGTCCCGGAACGGGACATTAGGGATTGGCACGAGGCTTGCGTAAGCAAGAGGAGTGACAAAAGCCTATGTGTCGCAGACCGAACGAGGGCGCAAGTCCCGAAGTGAAGCGGTTAGTCGCTGTTATGCGCAGTTTCTGATTTTTATTTAATATTCAAAATTTAAAAAGATACTGATTAAGCATTCTAAGCTTCACTTGAAAATGTATAGGATTAACTTAGAATATTTGGAAATTATCTGATTATTCTGAGACAATGAATTTAAAATGTCCGTTGATATTTTTTTAGGAATTTATTTTATTTATAATATTTACAAAATTAATTCCTTAGTCTCCATTATTGTATTAAACTATCTAATCGTCTCAGTCAAATATGATAAAAAACTGAAAATATCATAGGTGTAAAAACACCTAAAACGATGGATTTATTGGTAATTTGTTTATTTTCCTGATTTAATGATGAAAAATAAAAAAACAGAAAATGACTTAGAATGAAGGATGGAAATTGTAAAAGATCTGTGATTAGCTCCGAATTTGATAAGAATTGATTTTCGTTAATGTAATCTGATAATAAAATATATCCAAGTAATCCAATGATATCTCCAAGAATAAAGTATACTGTATGGAAAGATGACTTAAAGAATTTTTTATAGATCCAATTTTTCAAAAATAAGCATAAAACATATAGTATTATAAAAATAATAACATAGAAATATATTACTTCTTGAGTATGAGCTATTATTAAATTCATAAGTTTTCAGAAATTGCGCATAACGAACTAGGCTAATCGACGTAGGCTGGCCCTGAGTCCCAACGGGACGTTAGGGACTGGAACGACGCTTGCGTAAGCAAGAGGAGTGCCAGAAGCCTATGTGTCGCAGACCGAGCGAGGGCGCAAGTCCCGAAGCGAAGCGATTCGCCGTTGTTATACGAAGGAACCGAATTGAAGATATTTTTGATTTTTGAATACTAATTCAATTCTCTTTAGATCTTTGTAAGTTTCCACTTGTAAAGTTTTTCCAATTCGTCTAAAATTGGAATTATACTATTCTCAATTTCACTAGTTTCTGTTTCAATCGTATCACAAAGGATTTTCAGTTCTTCCCTAATTCCTTGTTTTGTTAACTTGTAAATTTTTTTGAAGGGTTCGATTTCCGATTCTAATACTGACATTTTTTTTGTAAGGCTTAGTATTGTAGGATCAATTAAGTCGTATAAGAAATCTAATTTGTGTTCATGTATAATTTGGTTCCTTCTGGAGATAATAGTTTGAATATTTTTATTGAATTTTTTAAAATGCTTATTTATTTTCGTGTTTTTAATGAATAAATTTCCTTCAATATTTTTTTGATTAACATATTTTTCATTAATTCCAGTAAAGATTGTTGCATTTATTAACTTAAGAGTAATGTCTTGGAGAGTTGAGATGGAAATGTATATAGTCGAAATATAGATTTCAAATTTTTGGTAAGCATCATTTAGATTTTTGATAATTTTTATTTCTGATCTAATTTCTTTAATACAAAATTTTATTTTTTCGAATAACATTGCTTGGTTAAGTATATGTTTTACTATTTCTTGTGAGTAAAATTCTTTAAGCGAGATTTCTCTTTCCCCCGATGGTCGTTTTAATTGGTTTTTAGACATGTGTTTTATTAAATCAGGATTCTCAATTATGGATGTAATGAAATCATCTAAGAAATTTTGATAAAATGAATGTTCTATTATTTTCATAGTTTTTAGAATTGTTTTTCGGTTCTTTCGTATAACGAACTAGGCTTCTCGAAGTTTCCTGTAGCCGAGCCTCCGCAGGAGGCGTTGGCGTCGGCGCGTTTTCTTGCGAAGCAAGAAACGTGACGGAAGGAAATTTGCCATAGGCCGAGCGCGGGCCCCGCGAAGAGCAGGACTTCAGCGTAGCGAAACAGAAGTCCGTAACGAGCGGATAAGGACCCAAGCGAAGCGAGAAACCGTTGTTAATTGCAGTTGGTCTGTATTTAATGAAATTTCTATCGCAAGCCAACACTTTTGAGCGCAAATTTTCTCTTATTTCTTAAAAAAGCACAAATCCTTTAACACGCATAAATGGAGTAACATAGCGTTGTATTTCTTCTAGCCGGAATCGACAACATTCACGTAAAAAAATTTGCGCGTTTTCTTCTACTGATTGACCAATTGCAATTAACGAACTAGACTAACCGACGTAGGCTGGCCCTGAGTCCCGAACGGGACGTTAGGGACTGGCCACGACACTTGCGTAGGCAAGGGGAGTGCCAGAAGCCTATGTGTCGCAGACCGAGCGAGGGCGCAAGTCCCGAAGCGA
>NZ_RQHK01000010.1 GCF_004770475.1 Leptospira mtsangambouensis | reverse complement strand
CGCAAATTTTCTCTTAATTCTTAAAAGCACAAATCTTTTAAGATGCGTAAATGGAGTAACACAGCGTTGTGTTTTTTCTGCCGAAATCGACAACACTTACATAAAAAATTTGCGCGTTTTTTTATACTGACTGACCAATTGCAATTAACGAACTAGTGTAAACGACGTTCCCCGACCCTGAGTCCCAGCGGGACGTTAGGGACTGGCATGCAGCTTGCGTATGCAAGCGAGTGCCAGGAGGGGAATGTGTCGCAGACCAAGCGAGGCCGTAAGTGCCGAAGCGCAGCGTTTCCCCGCTGTTAAGCGAAGTCCATTATTTTATAGCTTCTCTACTTACTCTGAGATTTATTTTAAAAAATACATTTTCCGAATTTATGAATGAGCTCCCGACTAGTTGGGATTCTCTGTTTGAATTTGCTTTTTCTAAAGTCATTTTTCCAGGATAAGAGCTAAGAAAATAATCTAATGGTCCACTAGGTGTTTTACCAATGCTTATTCCTGCAATAGCCCAAGGAAGCTCGCCGGAAGTTTGTACTAACACATACCCGTTTAAAAATTTTTCAACAACGATGCCGGTAGCCCAAATGGTCTTATCCTTATTTTGGAAGGCGAGTTTGCCAATATTCTCACTGTTGCTAATCCAATCTCCAATTTCTGCACTGTTACATTTGATTATTATATATGTATTTTGATCGCCTTTATTTAGTTGATAAAAACGAATTAGTGGCTGTTCGATTGATTGTAATTTTTGATATATTTCTTCGAGAAAGTCCAATCTCGACATGTTATTTATTCTATTTGTAATATCTCTTTTTGTTTTCTCTGTTCGCAAAAAACTCCAAGTGTAATATATTGATGTAAAATGTCTTAGGTACGGATATAGAAGAAACCAGATTGTTGAAAATAGAAGAGGAAAGCCAAAATGAAATAAGTAATCTTCTGGCTTAGAAAAGAATACACTTTCTATATAGTTTATTCTTTCAATTATCGGTTTTTGATCGAACAATAATATTGAAATTAATTTCCAATTATAGGAAATAGTTGATAATATTATTATTCCAATTAGTGGGTCTAAAAGTCGTTGTTTAATCTGATCTTTTATGCTGTCTTGAATTTCGTTTGTCATAAATTTATATTTAATGGATTTCGCTTAACGAACTAGGCTAATCGACGTTCCTCGTAGCTGAGCCTCCGTAGGAGGCGTTAGCGTCGGCGCGAATCTTGCGAAGGCAAGAGACGTGACGGAGAGGAATGTGGCGCAGCCCAAACGAGGGCGCCAGTCCCGAAGTGCAGCGATTCGCCGTTGTTATACGACGTTCGGAGTTAGAATTGGGAGCTATAGTTCACCTTTTATAAGTTTTTCTATTTTGTCTTTTGGCGATTTATAATCATTGTCATCAAAACCTTTAGAATTCATTTGTATTTTTAATTTTTCGAAATTTAATCCAGTACATGGTCCGGAAGGATTTGAATTGTTTATTCCCGCCATCCAATTACATGCCATTTTGAAATATCCTCTAGCATTTGGATGAATGCCGTCTTGAGAGTAATCATTTTGGTCATTTAAGAGATTAAACATATTTACTACCCTGACTCTAGCTTTTATAATTGGTGGTAGAGCATTATATTTACTATC
>NZ_RQHK01000009.1 GCF_004770475.1 Leptospira mtsangambouensis | reverse complement strand
ATTAGCATCGTTTATACGATCGATACAAAAATTCCTGCGTTGACCCTTGTGAGCCAATCGGCAACAGCCATTAGTGCCAGTGCTGGCGCCATATCTAGTTCCACAGCCACTTGGAGATCCGATCGCTCTGGATCTTTTACAGTTCGAGAAGGAAGCTCTTGTGATTCAGGAACCATTGCTACGACCGGATCCGTCACTGCCAACGTAGACCAAGGATTTGTTCGTTCTCATACTCACTTTACTGGTGAAGGTACAAAGACTTACCGCATTTGTGTCACTGCTTCCAATGGACTGACAGGATTTGTTTCTGTTAGCTTGCAAAGGGATGATACAGCACCTGTTGTCACCGCAGATCCTGGTGCAGGAAGTTATGGTGTGGTAACATCTGTTTCTCTATCCTGTTCCGATACCGGTGGTTCTGGATGTGACCAGATCGCTTATGCTGTACAAGCTGGGTCTAGTCCTACAAATCCAGCCATCCAAGGAACAACGGGAACCGTTAGTAGTGGAACTTTATACGCAAGTGCCATAGCCATGACCGATGGTGCTGTCACCTATACGAAGTTTGTGGCTCGTGACAAAGCAGGAAATGTTTCTAGTGTGAGTTCGCAAAACTATACTGTGGACACACAAGTGGCCACCATCACTGTAAATTCCTATACAGCAGCCATCAATGGATCTTCGAATGTATCGATGAGTTGGCAAAGTTCCAAAGCTGGATCCTATCAGATCCGTTTGGGTGGATCTAGTTGTGCCAATGGTACGGCATTAACCAATACAGGCAGTAACGCCAATGTTACGGGAAATGCAGCTGCTACTACAGACATCACTTCTACGATCGCCAACTCTCATTTTGTAGAAGGGGACAATACCATTCGCATTTGTGTGACAAACCTTGTAGGTAGTTTTGGATCCACAACTCGCAATACAAGCAAAGACACAACGGCTCCCATCGTCACAATGGCCTCTCCTTCTGGTTCAGGACCATTTGCATCGGGAACCCAACTCCAACTTAGTTGTTCTGACACTGGTGGATCTGGATGCGATAAAACCATTTATACACTGAATGGCACAGAGCCAGCGTTTGATGGAAGTGGGGCTGTGACCAATGGAACTGTGTATTCTTCCCCAGTGGCCTTATCTAATGGTAGTAACCAAGTCAAATACTTGGCTCGTGACTTGGCAGGAAACTTAAGCAGTGCCGGGAACCAAAGTTTCCATGTGGGTCCACCGAATGCTCCTGCTTTTCTAGAAGCACAAGCGGGTGGAACCACTGCTGTTGTACAATGGTGGCCAGTCATAGGTGCCACATCATACACAGTGTACTATAGTACGAGTCCAGGGGTGACAACAGCATCGACTAGTTTTGGACCAGTAACAGATCCTTATGCAACAATTACAGGACTTACTAGTGGGACATTGTATTACTTTCGAGTGGTGGTGAACAATGCGTTGGGTAGTAGTGCTGTCTCGATGTTTGAAGCGATGGCTATAACAACGACTACACCTCCTGGGACGAGTATCTCAGAAATTTACTTTGATTTATCGGCCGGCCAGGCAACCAATTCAGGTTTATCCCCTTCCGCGGTAGTTGATACTCGCAGCGGCAAGTTATTAGCGGTGACTCAAAATGCTGCTAATTATAATATATCTAGCCTATTCCGATGCAATCTAGATGGATCTAATTGTTCCCATACTGATATTTCGGCGGGACAAGGTGATGATTCAGGCAATACTCCTTCTACAGTTATTGACCCTATCAATACCAAATTATTAGTAATCACTCATAATGCCGCTAATAATGGTAAACCAAGCCTATTTCGATGCAACCTAGATGGATCCAATTGTTCCCATACTGATATTTCAGCGGGACAAGGAACTAATTCAGGTCTTTCCCCTTCCGCAGCAGTTGATACCCTCAATGGCAAGTTATTAGTAATTACTCAAAATGGTGCTAATAATGGTAAACCAAGTCTATTTCGATGCAATCTAGATGGATCTAATTGTTCCTATACTGATATTTCGGCGGGACAAGGGAATAATTCAGGCAATACTCCTTCTACAGCTATTGACCCTATCAATGCCAAATTATTAGTAATAACTCAAAATGGCGCTAATAATGCTAAACCAAGCCTATTTCGATGCAATCTAGATGGATCCAATTGTTCCCATACTGATATTTCAGCGGGACAAGGAACTAATTCAGGTGTAAATCCTTCCGCAGTCATTGATCCACTCAATGGAAAATTATTGATTGCGACCCAGAACTCTAACAAGCTTTCTCTCTTTATCCGATAGCCTCCCCGCGCCAGGGATCCGAAGGGCTTGGTCTCACCCAGGATGGGTGAGACGGGAGCGTGAGCGCACCCCGGAGGAAGCCCGGTCGTTTTAAAATCGAATCTTGGTCACCTAACCAATTCGAGGCGCCCGAAAGAAATGCGGCCCAAAGGCAATTCCCTGGATACCCTCCGGCCCTGCGATACCAAATATAGTATTTATCCCTACTGAAAAAAAATCCCTTCTTTTCCGAAACCAAACATACATTCGCCTATTCGATTTTGATACCAATTTAGAAAATGGCGATATGTATAGTTTGTATACCGCAGGAACCAAACAGATGTTTGTTTCTATAAAACAAAAAACTTTCGTTTTATTCCTTTTGTTTTTGTTTAGCCCGTCCATTTGGGCCAATGAAAATGAGGTTACTTCCACCATTCACGACAAAAAAGGACGTTGGAATATCCAATGGGGGTATAACAGAGATTATTACACGCAAAGTGATATCAATTTTCGCGGCCCTGGTTACAACTATACATTGAAAGCTGTGGATGCCAGGGACAAACCGGAATCCTTTCGAGCAGATGTTTATCTCAACCCATCAAAGTTTGAAATCCCACAGTACAATCTAAAATTTAGTTATTTTTTTACGGATCGATTCTTCTTATCCTTTGGTGAGGACCATATGAAATATGTGGTAACACCAGGACAACCGGTCAAATATTCCGGTTACATTGACCCAGGTGTGATTGCAAAAAACCAAATGGCCTTGTCTACCGAAGCCGCTCTCTTTATCTACCTCTTCCCTAACCACGTACAGGAAATGGCCGGGTATCATGGTGGAGAACAAACCGTTACGTTAACACCTGATATATTAAAGTACGAACATACCGATGGATTAAACTATCTCTTTTTAGATTTTGGATGGATCACTCCCCTTTATACTTCATCTGATGGATTGAGTGGACTTAGTTTGGTATCTTCCATAGGTGGTGGTCCCGTGGTTTGTCGAAGCGACGTACGCGTGTTAGGTAAGGGACAAAACAATAACTTTCATGTTTCTGGATATGGGGTTTCGGGATACGTTGCCACTCGGTATGAATTTTCACGCACTTACTTTCTGGAATTCGGCGGTAAAGGTGGATATATAGATCTAACAGATGTTTTGACAAGTGGTGGATCCAACCGTGCTTCGCAAAATTTTGGATTTTTAGAACTCATCGTTTCTGGTGGAATTGCGATTTAGATTTTTGATTTAATGGATTGATTTTGTTTGTACCTCGAATCGAGTAGAACAATGAATGAATCCATTATTTATGAAATCTCTGTCCAATCATTCAAAAGAGGACTTGGAAATTTAGTTAAAATTTTAGAAAAAGCAGAAATCCATTCGGAGACTAAGAAGTTCCCTTTTGAGAATTTGCTAAACTCACGACTCTTTCCGGATCAATTCCAGTTAACCAAACAAATCCAAATTGCTTGTGATACCGCTAAACTTTGTGTCGCACGTATCACAGGAAAAGAAGCGCCTGTTCATGAAGATTCTGAAAAAAATCTAAATGAACTCAAACTAAGAATCCAATCAGTGATCCAATACTTAGAGACTTATAAAGAAGAAGATTTTAAATCAGTGAATGAGATCAAAGTTTCGCAACCAAGATGGGAAGGAAAATATTTAACAGGGTTTGAATATTTGACTCACCATGCAATTCCTAATTTTTACTTCCATATTACAACTGCTTATGCGATTCTCAGGCATAATGGAATTGAAATTGGTAAAAAAGATTATTTGGGTGAGATGCCATTTAAAAAATAAATGAACCATGTTGGGCAAGGTGATTAAATCGGAACCGGTTGTTTTATACTGACCGGATCCAATTTTTTTCAAGGTTGGAAAGTAAATTATATTTTCGTTTCTATAGCCTTCCTATATACAAAATCATACTCAACTTTTCTTTTTTCCCAACTCCAATCTAATTTCATAATGTTTTGGACTAAAATCTCTCTTTCAGGAGAAAGATATAAGTCGCTAGCTCGTTCTAATGCATAGCCCAACGAACTGGCGTCATTCGGTTCAAAGACAATGCCTGTTTTGAATGGCAAAAGGTTGGATTCTTCCACAGTATCCCGTAATCCACCCACACGAGATACAATGGGAATGGTTCCATAAACATGACTGTACATTTGGTTTAGACCACATGGTTCAAAGAGAGAAGGCATTAGAAAAAAATCGCTGGCTGCTTCGATTTTATGAGCTAAACTTTCGTTGTATCCTTTGTAAAAATAAAATAGATCAGGTAAAGTATCAGATAAATGAAAAAAAGACTTTTCTGTGTCTGGATCTCCTGAACCAAGGACCACATAACGGTGCGGAAGGTGGCGCCTTTCTAAAAAGGCTTGTAAAAAATCAGGAAATCCTTTTTGGTAAGTGAGTCTTCCAATCAGACCAATCAAAGGAGCATCTGTTGAAAGAAAAGGTCTTCCTATTTCTTTATATAACCCTTCTTTGTTTTTTAATTTTCCCTCCTTCCAATCTTTAGAGGAATATGTTTTGTAAATTCTTTTGTCTTTTTCTGGATTCCATTCCTCCGAATCAATTCCATTCAAAATCCCGGAATAGTCACTTTCTCTTTGTCTCAAACAATAACTGAGTCCAAATCCATTTGGTTCCGAAATCGTTTCTTCTCTATATCCAGGACTCACCGTTGTGATTTTTCCGGCAGATAAAATCCCGGCTTTCATATAATTGCATTTATCATTGTGTTCAAAGGGACTTGTGATCAGACGAAAGGGTTCCTCTTTTAAAAAACCAGTCATCCAATAGGGATGGTCTCCTTGATAAGCCAAATTATGAATCGTGAAAACGCTTGGAATTTGTTTTACGGAATCTTTTTGTAAAGCAAGAGACAGGGCCGTATGCCAATCATGGGCATGAAAAATATCTACATTTAAAATTTGACTTAAGCAATAACAAGTGTATGAAAACATAGCAAACCGAAAATGTTCTTCTGCATGTCCATAGATGGAATCCAAAGGTTGGAATAATTCTGATTCAAAAAAATATAACTTCACTCCTCCCTCCTCTGCTTCTAAAAAACGAGAGGCCTTTAGAATAGAAACCACTACCGAGTCTGTTTGCCTATCTCTGGGTAGAAGGGCCGGATACTCTTTTCCCGTATACTGGGGTGACTTTCCCAATTTGCCAATGAGAGGTAATGCGACATAAACTTCTTCCGACTTCGCCTGTTCTTTGGTCAGGGAAGCAAGCATGTCGGCAAGCCCGCCCATCTTGATGTAAGGAAAATATTCTGCAGATGCGTGGAGAATCTTCATTTTCTGTTATTGACACCGACTCGCAAAATAAGAAGCTAGAAAAACACAAAGTGAAATCGAGGAGAAATCCATGTCTGTATCTACTAATCTGCGCGGCCTTGCTGAATTAGGCCTTAAACCATCCGAAGTCTTCCATAACTTATCTTACGAAGAAATTTACCAGCACGAATTGAACAACAAAGAAGGTGTTACTTCTGATAACGGAACGATGATGGTAGATACCGGAATTTTTACGGGTCGCTCCCCAAAGGACAAATACTTTGTCGATGAACCTTCTTCCCAAAACAACATTTGGTGGGGTCCAGTCAATACAAAGGTTTCTGAAGCTATCTTCAACGAACTTTATGCAGAAGTAACCAAATTCCTAGATAACAAAAAACTTTATGTTTTTGATGGTCACGCTGGAACTAACGCTGACACAAGTATCTCTCTCCGTGTTGTTACCGAAAGAGCTTGGCAACACCACTTTTGCACTAACATGTTCCTTCGCCCTACAAAAGAAGAACTCGCAAAACTAAATCCAGAATTTACTATCATCAACGCTTCTGGTTACAAAAACACAAAATACAAAGAACACGGCCTTAACTCCGATGTATTTGTGATCTTCCACTTAGCAAAAAAAATCTGTATCATTGGTGGAACAGAATACGGTGGGGAAATGAAAAAAGGGATTTTCTCTGTCATGAACTACTACCTACCGCTTAAAAACGTGCTCACTATGCACTGTTCCGCTAACGTTGGTAAGGATGGAGACAGCGCTCTTTTCTTTGGTCTTTCTGGAACAGGAAAAACAACTCTTTCCACTGACCCACACCGCAAACTGATCGGTGATGATGAACATGGTTGGGACGATAACGGAATCTTCAATATTGAAGGTGGATGTTATGCAAAAACCATCAACCTAGATCCAAAAACAGAACCAGAAATCTATGCTGCGATTCGTCGTGATGCTCTTCTTGAAAACGTTGTGTTTGATGCGGGAACTAAAAAGGTAGATTACTCTTCTGCTGCGAAAACAGAAAACACACGAGTATCTTACCCAATCTTCCACATCGATAACATCCAACCAGGATCAAAAGCAGGTCACCCAAACACTGTGATCTTCCTTACTTATGATGCTTACGGTGTTCTTCCTGCGGTTTCTAAACTTTCGATCGAACAAGCAATGTATCACTTCCTTTCTGGTTACACAGCTAAGGTTGCGGGAACAGAGCGCGGTGTAAAAGAACCACAAGCAACATTCTCTGCTTGTTTCGGTCAGGCGTTTATGACTCTCCACCCAACATACTATGCAAAGTTACTCGGTGAAAAAATGAAAAAACACCAAGTAAATGCATACCTAATCAACACAGGTCTTGTTGGTGGAAAATATGGTGTAGGAAAACGTATGAACCTTCCTGCGACTCGCCAAATCATCAATGAAATCCTTAACGGAAACATTGAAAAATCCGAGTTCGAAAAACACCCAGTATTCCAAGTGTCTTTCCCAAAAACCATCGAAGGTGTGGATGCACATATCCTCAACCCACGTAACGCTTGGGAAAACAAAGAAGAATACGACAAAACAGCAACTGACCTTGCAAAACAATTCATTGAGAACTACAAAAAATACCTCACTGGTTCCAAAGAATTTGACTACAGCCAATACGGACCAGTCGCGTAAGTAAATAGGATCGTTGAACTTTAACTCTTTTAATGAAGAGTTAAAACGTGTGAAAGCCGTCTGTCTTTTGATAGGCGGCTTTTTTATTCTAATGAACAGAAAAAAGAGATAAAAAATGATGAAGAATGATTCTACGAAAGCGAAAGGTATGCGTGTTGCGATTATCGGACTTGGTCGTATGGGCATCCGTCATTTACAAGCACTCAAAAATTTAGAAATGGAAGTTTGCGGAATTGCGGATGTCTCATCAGAGGTTATTGCGTTGGTTTCGAAAGATTACAAATTAGAACAATCGGTTGGTTATACTGATGCATATTTAATGTTAAAAAATACAAAACCAACCGCTCTTGTCGTAGCAACCACCGCACCTTTCCATTGCGAATATGTATGTGCAGCTGCAGAATTAGGTATAAAATATATTCTTTGCGAAAAGCCAATGGCAATCTCATTAGAGGAAGTCGAAAAAATGAAATCTTCTTGTGATAAAGCAGGGTCAATTTTGGCGATCAATCATCAAATGAGGTTTATGCCACAATACACACAGGTAAAGGCTTTGATTCAGGATGGTGATCGTCTGGGCGCATTATCCAGTATTATTGTTGCAGGTTCTAACTTTGGCTTAGCTATGAATGCGAGTCACTATTTCGAAATGTTTCGTTATATGACGGATTCAAATGTGGAGACAGTTCAAACATGGTTTGAAGAGGGGCAATTACCAAATCCTCGGGGGCCACAATTTGAAGATCGTTCAGGCAGGCTAATTGCAAAAAATCATTTAGGTGTTTCTATGTTCATTGATTTTTCATCTAATTCCGGTTACGGTTTGCAACTTGTTTATATTTGTCGTAATGGGCAAATTCTTGTAGATGAACTTACTGGAGATTTAAGGATTTCTTCTCGTAAACCTGAATTCTGTGAACTACCAACTAGTCGTTATGGCATGCCTGCTGACATTATCAATACCCAGATCGAGCCAGCTGATACAGTTGTACCAACAATGCGAGTATGGAATGCTATGTTGGAAAGCGGATCTTTTCCTGATGGTGATGCTGGTGCACATGCGATGGCTTGTTTGGTTGCCGCACATTTGTCTCATGAAAATGGAAATATTCCGATTTCTATTAATAGCTTAAATATAGCGAAAAACAAAAAATTTAATTGGGCCTAACATAGAGAGTTCATCATGAAAAAGTGGAAAATTGCAATTATTGGTGCTGGTTATATGGCAATGGAACATGCAAAGGCATTTACATCTCTTGAATCAGTTGAAATTGTTGGTGTTTATAGTAGAACCAAGTCTCGTGCTGAAGAACTTGCGTCAAAGTATAATGCTGAGGTATTTGAAAGTATTGATTCTATGTATCAAAAAACCAAGGCTGATGTAGTCGTTGTAACAGTTACAGAGTTATCGATGCCTGAAATCTGTTTTCAGTGTTTTCAATATCCATGGGTTTGTTTTTTAGAAAAACCTGTTGGAATCAATCTGCCAATTGCAAAATCAATTTTTGCAAAAGCTAAGGAGACGAATACTAGGGCCTATGTTGCTCTTAATCGACGATCCTACTCTTCCACGAGGCAAGCATTTAAAGAAATCGCAGATAATGAAAGCCCTCGACTGATCTCTATCCTTGACCAACAAGATATGGCTGCTGCAAGAGAAATGGGCCAACCTGAAATTGTTGTTAAGAATTATATGTATGCCAACTCCATTCATTTGATAGACTATTTTACTTTTTTTGGACGTGGCGATGTCATTTCTGTAGATTCCGTTTCTCCTTGGAATCCGGAACATCCGGGAAATGTAGTTTCTGTCATTCGATTTTCGAGTGGTGATGTTGGCGTTTACCAAGCCGTTTGGGATGGTCCTGGACCTTGGGTTGTTACAGTTAGTAATCGTAAAGTTAGACTTGAGATGAGGCCACTGGAAAAGTTAGGAGTCCAACGTCTCGGCGAACGTAGACTCACCGAAGTGGAACCTGATATCATTGATAGCGAATTTAAACCCGGTTTGCGTTATCAAGCCGAACAAATCTTGAATCTATTAGAGGGAAAAAAAAGTGCATTGGCAACCCTTGAATCAGCCACTAAGTCCATGGAACTCTGTGCTGCTATATATGGATTATTGGATTCTACGAGTTAATTTAGTAATGTTTGGTTGATTTTTTGAAATACTAAGTCATGCCCGCTTTCAGAAAGATGATGTCCGTCGTAATCTACTACAACTTCCTTCGCTACTTTTCCTTCATATGGATTAATAAAAATTACATTGTCATTGCGATTTGCTAATTCACTCAAAGTAGTATTGAAGGTTTTTACGTCTTCTTCAATGTTAAAAACATTTTTAATCATATGTTCGCCTGGGGGTGCAATTGCGATGATGATTAATGATGATTTCGACTCAGTAATCCGATTGATTGATTTTTGAATATTATCTTCAAATTGTTTCAGCGAAATATATCTGTAATCAAAAATTTTAGTGAATTTATAATTGTTACGTTTTATATAATTCAGAACAAATCTACGGAGATAGGGAATTCTTCGAATCCATTTTTCTATTTTTGGCGGAACACCTCGTCTGGTACAATCACATATCCCTACTTGTAAAATTGTTGTAGTAGGCTTTAGAAAAAGAATTTCATCTAGTTCTTCTATTAAGTTGTTAGAAGTATATCCGCGCCCGTTCTTAAAATAAACAATACTTTGGTTTTTCCAACGCGAGAGTATTTTTTCTGTCCACGTAGATTCGGTAGATGTTCCTTTCCTAGGCATTCCTAATGAATCAGTAAAAGCCAAAATTCTAGTGATTGTATGTTTCAACTTTAAAATATCTTCCTATGTGGTATTAGTGACTGGGTTTGATACTGATGATTTCCATAAATTAGTCTAGAATTTTTCTTGAACTCGATCGGTTTCCTGTTCGATAACCACTCCGCACTAGTAAGGTTGTCGCTGTATTTGGATCTTAGAATCTTTGGATGAGTAGGAAAGACACTATGTTGACTCCGACGAAGTGGTAACCACTTGATATGGCACCATATAGAATTGGTTTTGGAATATTGGGATTGATTGCGATATTGACTGTATTTGCAGACAAATACCCAATTCCAACCAAACTTCCCCAAATGAATGCATCGATGGGTTGGCGAACTTGTAATGCAGAAAACAAAACTGCTGTTGTGATTGTAATGAATAACATACAAATTGCCGGACCCAAAACAAATAACATAGCCAACGGTTTCTGTAATTCATTGTCTTTCCCAAGTGATATTCGATACAATTTAGCAAATAAAATGGTAAACCAAACATAACCTAAAATAAAATAACCAAGGAAAGCCAAAACGATGGCGACCCAATTCAATTGATTCAAATTTTGTAACATACACAAACTTCCTTATCTTTATCAGTATTGAATTGTTATAACAGAGGATTCAGAGGAAAAATTGTAAAAAATCAAGGTGGTTCAATTTTTTATCTTAAAAATTGAGAAGGTGTTTTTCCGGTGAATGATTTGAATTCTTTGATAAAATGGGACTGGTCAAAATAACCAAAATCATGTGCAAGCCTAGTGAATGATTCATATTTTGGAATTTCTCTGATTGCAGAATTCATACGTATGATGGAAGAAATTTGTTTTGGTGTTCCTCCCGTTACTTCACGAAATTTTTTTTCAAATGTATCTATAGTCAAATTAATTGAATCAGCAATTGTATTGATTTTGATTCTACCTTGCGAACGTTTCATAGTTGAAATTGCTTCATAAATTCGTTGATCCACCGTTTGTTTTTTAATCATTTTAAGTAAAAAAATCTCTAAACTTTGAATCTTCAAATTAGAATTTTTTTCTTCTAGCAAACGTGAATGTAATACATTTAGATCCGCTTGATGCAATAAGTTGTAACCAGAAATTCCGATTTCATTCAATTCATTCATCGGCATATTGAAAAAAGAAAAAGCACCCCATGGTTGGAATTTTACAATGATAATTTCCGATCCTTTGGACAGTATATTATGTTTAACTGATTTTCGAAGTCCAGACAAAGAAATAGCAGGCAAAGCATTCAAATCTGTATGCATTCGATACTGATGATTTCCTTTTAGAAGAATCGTCAAAACAAAGGAATGATGAGGGAAAATTGACTTTGTAAAATCATCATGACTTTGGATATGAAGATAACTTTCCACATACCTATCGAGAGATGGTTGTGGTTTGTATTCTTTGATAGTTGCGAACATGAGGATTCAATTCTAATTATACTCAAGTAATTCTTTTGTAAAGGATATTAATGTGTATTTGAAATACCGAAATAGATCGAACTATGTGTATCTATCAACTTCTCAAACGTATATCCATTAGTTACATAAAGAAAATCATTTCTGTATGAATAGTTCGTTTGATCAAAATTAATGGATCGAATCCTTGACTGGTTTCTACTAAAACCTATATAAAACTTTAAATTTTCATAAAACTTATATGAGAGTGAAATTTCGGCTTGAAATCCCAAGATTTCAGTTATGTTATTTGGGTTGGTTTTTGTAAGATAAAAAGTAGAACCCCTAAAACCATCCCCATTGTATACTTGGCTAAACCTTTGGTTCACATAATGCCTGTTTCCATAAGTTAGATAGGGATCAAAACCTAAATTTAATTCAAAACCTTCATATAACTGAATTTTACTTCGAAGTGGTAATGAAATTCCATAGGAATTAATTTTGTCAGAATAAATATTTGAATAGTCTTCAAAATTTTGATTTTTATAAAAACGATCGATTTTCAAAATTCCAAGCCCAAAATAAAAAATCTCATTTTCCATAGGAAGATAGAAAAAATTAAATCGAAACTCTTGTCTTTGGGCATTTCCATAACTGATTGTTGTTGGTATGGCATAGTTTCCCCAAGGAACTCCCTTAAAATATGGATTATTTAAATTTACATCTATCATATCAAAATCAAAACCAAATTTATTCCCTTTATTTCTATACTTAACGAAAGGCAAGTAGGCAATCTCTTTGTTATTTTTTAAATTTGATTGTGATTGACGAAAGGTAGAAGTTTCATAAGGGAAATAAGTAATGTTTTGCGCTTTCAATCCGTATTCAATTGTTTTGGATAAAGAATTGGAATCTTCAGCTAATAGAACTGAGGCAGAAAAAAAGAAAACACTGATTAAGGTTATGAGTTTCATTGAAATTCTATTTGTTTTGTATCCTGTAATTTTGGTAAAAATTTGAATCATTTCTCTTTGTTTTTAGAATAATATAAATTAAAAACTCATACCCACTCCAATCTTTGCAGAATATTCTTGTAACGACCAAATGTGTTCATTCTTCGTTCGATTCAAATTCATAAGTTTTGGACTTTGTACATCTTTTCTCGCATCATAATTATTTCCAACGGCCTCTAAAACCAAATAGAATCGTTCGGAAAAAAATATTCTAGTTCCAATTGTCAAATTGGATTGAAGGATGTTTGCTTTATAAAATCGTTCTTTTCCAATACCAGCACCAATTCGGATATAAGGATCAAAAATAGATTTTTCAAGAAAGTGATAAGCCAACTGGAAACTCGCATAACGCATGTGCAAAAAATCATGATCAGAAAATGTTTGGTAAGGAGTCATGATTTCATACTGAATGATCTGAGTGATTGGATACCCTTGAAACTCAGGATTCAGACGACTTAAATAACCCAATTCAAACATAGTATCAACTTTAGTTTTGCTTAAGTCCTTTGCTTGAAAACTAGTTTGTGTAAGTCCAAGACCGAGGCCAATCCCGGATTGAAAAACGTATTCAAAAAAAATAGATTGTGATTGGCTTTCAATTTTTCCTTTTGGTGCATTATCGAATGCATACCAACTTGCTAACTTTTCTATATCGGTTCCATAAGCCGTTGTATAAGGTCCAAAAACATTTCCTCTATTTTCGAAATTGTTTTCTTTACTCATCAAACCTTCTCTGACTTTGTAAGGCTTAGTGGGTGAAAAAAAACTATCAGCATAGGTTCCTTCCAAGTAATACCGACCACGAATGGAATTGGGCTCTGCTTGGAGACTGATGGAGAAAGTGAAAATTAAAAATGTGAGAGATTTGATAGTTTGTTTCATTGTTTTCCTAAATTTAGATACAAGTTATTTCATAAATTATGAATTTGTACGCCTCGCATTGGTTTGATGATCATCAATAAACCAATCAACGACCGGGCTCACTCCGGGGTGCGCTTTCGCTCCCGTCTCACCCATCCTGGGTGAGACCAAGCCCTTCGTATCCCTGGCGCAAGAGACATTACCAGATGAAAAGATTTGGTTTATGACTGGCGATACTACTATTTGTAATGATGAGTATTTTTCCAGAATTCGTGTCAAGAAGTGTTCGTGGGTGAGCATCACCACCAAAATTTAAATTAAAATCTAAATATGTACAACTACTTCCATCTAAATTACATCGCCATACATTTGGGAAATATGCTAAAGTACCTTTACGGATTGCAGTGACAAATAGTTTTCCATTGACTTTATCAATTAATAAATTTGGATAATTGCCTGTTTTATCAGGTTGTGATGTGGCGAAATTTACGGAGCCACAATTATTTCCATCTCTATCACATTTTATAAGTAATGGCTTTGTATTGGAAGTTTGATTCGCAACAATCAAAAACTTATTATTTGCATAATCAATTGACGCATGCGGATTTTCAAGACCACTTATTGGTATATCGCGAAAGGCGCAACTTGAACCATCCAAATTACAATACCGCAAACTTACTTTATTAACTGATCGCATGACTGCCATTAGTTTTTTATTGAAATAATCTATAGTCAATTGAGGAGTATAACCAGTTGCATTTCCTTGCCCTGCCGATATATCCGTATGGGAACAATTCGTTCCATCTAAATCACATCGAAATAAACTTGGTTTGGTATCATTTCCTCTATTTTCTGTGACAATTAAAACCTTATCATTTATAGAATCGATAGCAGCGGAGGGATACCAACCTGATTCATTAGATTGGCCGGTAGACAAATCTAAATAACTACATCCACTAACATCGATATTACATCTAAAAAGAGCTAGTTTATTACTATTGGCTCCATTTCGAGTAACAACTAGTATTTTTTGGTTTTTTTCATCAATTGTAATTGCAGGACTTAATCCTGAATTTGCTCCTTGGTTTGAAGAAATATCATGATATGAACAATTTGTTCCATCCAAATTGCAACGAAATAATCCAAGTCTACTACTATTGACTTGATTGCTAGTCGCAATTAAAATTTTGTTATTTCTTCTATCAATAATCGCACTTGGAAAATAACCAGAACCAGTCCCTTGTCCCGCTGATACGTCAACTGGTGACCCTGTCGCACTAGTTCCAGGCTGTGTAGACGTTGTTAGTGCACTTGCCTCAAGTAAGGAAACTCCGCTACTCCCTCCTCCATTACTCGCCACTACCCGGAAGTAATACAAATTACCGTTGTTAAGTCCTGTAATCGTAGCATAAGGATCCGTCACGGGACCAAAACTTGTCGATGCTGTTGTCACACCAGGACTTGTGCTGTAGTACACAGTGTACGATGTGGCTCCTGTCACAGGCCACCACTGCACAACGGCAGTGGTTCCGCCTGCTTGTGCTTCTACAAAAGCCGGTGCATTCGGTGGACCCACATGGAAACTTTGATTCCCAGCTGTGCTTAAGTTTCCTGCCAAGTCACGAGCCAAGTATTTGACTTGGTTACTACCATTGGAAAGAGCCACTGGAGAAGAATACACAATTCCATTGGTAACAGCACCACTTCCATCAAACGTAGGTTCTGTGCCGTTCAAAGTATAAATGGTTTTATCGCATCCAGATCCACCAGTATCAGAACAACTAAGTTGGAGTTGGGTTCCCGATGCAAATGGTCCTGATCCAGAAGGAGAGGCCATTGTAACGATGGGAGCCGTTGTGTCTTTACTTGTGTTACGAGTAGTAAATCCATAACTTCCAATTAGGTTTGCCACACAAATGCGAATGGTATTGTCTCCTTCCACAAAATGAGAGTTGGCGATCGTAGAAGTGATGTCTGTAGTAGCAGCTGCATTTCCAGATACATTGGCATTACTTCCTGTATTGGTCAGAGCCGATCCAGTAGAACAACTACTTCCACCCAAACGGATCTGATAGGCTCCAGCTTTGGAACTTTGCCAACTGAACGATACATTGGAAGATCCATTGATGGCTGCTGTATGGGAATTTACAGTGATGGTGGCCACTTGTGTGTCCACAGTATAGTTTTGTGAACTCACACTAGAAACATTCCCTGCTTTGTCACGGGCCACAAACTTAGTATAGGTGACGGCACCATCGGTCATGGCTATGGCACTAGTGTATAAAGTTCCACTAGAAACAGTGCCCGTTGTTCCTTGGATGGCTGGATTTGTAGGACTAGACCCAGCTTGTACAGCATAGGCAATCTGATCACAACCAGAACCACCTGTGTCCGTACAAGATAGAGAAACCGAAGTGGCTACCCCATAACTTCCTGCCCCTGGGTCTGCCGTCACAACAGGTGCAGTATCATCTCTTTGTAAACTAACAGAAACAAATCCTGTCAGTCCATTGGAAGCAGTGACACAAATGCGATAGGTCTTTGTACCTTCCCCAGTAAAATGAGTATGAGAACGAACAAATCCTTGGTCTACGTTTGCCGTAACTGATCCGGTAGTGGCAATGGTTCCTGAATCACAAGAGCTTCCTTCGCGGACTGTAAAAGATCCTGATCTGTCCGACCTCCAAGTGGCTGTGGAACTGCTAATGGCACCAGCGCTTGCACTAATGGCTGTTGCCGATTGACTGACAAGGGTAAGAGCTGGGATTTTTGTATCGATCGTATAAACGATGCTAAT
>NZ_RQHK01000008.1 GCF_004770475.1 Leptospira mtsangambouensis | reverse complement strand
TGAATCAGAATGCCCAGCCGCTTCTTTCAAAAAGTCGATGTAGGTCCCTGAAAGGTTTGACAAACAAAACAAGTGTAAGTTGCCTCGGAGTGGCAAACCTTTCCCTTCTTCCAAATAATGAAATAAGTTTTTCGGCTTTGTCTTGTCTTTGTAAATTTCTGAGTAAATGTTTTTTTCCAGTTCCCAATATGGATCTTTTTTAATATCGTTTGGAAGGTTTTTAGTTTCTAAACCAAGCCAGTCTTTAATCCAGTTCTCTCGATTTAATTCATAATCTTTGAAATACCTAGTTAGTACATCGGCGAGATAATACATTTTTGGAATTTCTTCAAGATACCTTTGGATTTCTGGAAATTTTTTTAGTAGAGAGTCTTGTTTTTGGTAAAGTAGGGCAAAACAATCACGTTTGACTGTTTCATATTGGTATAATGCGGAATCTTCTTCGTATATTTGTATATTCTTATTTTCGAAAATGATTTTTAATATCGCTTTTTCTAAAAATGTAAATTCTATATTTAATGAAAGATGAGACGGATCAAATTTTGGTAAATTCAGCCGCAACCAAGGGATCAGGTTTTGATTCGGAACCACTACCAATGGTCTTTTGAGAGGGTTTACTTTTTGGTCTTCTGCAATTCGTTTCCCAAGTTCGGTGGTAATTTCATCCAGATGAAGACCTGCGTAGTAATGTATCGGCAACGGGTTTCCCTTTTTTGGTAATTCGTACTGAATCTAATCCCGCAACGATCAAAGTCCATTCTAATCTATTTAAGAAATGGAAAAATAAATATGGGGGCGCCACTTCCGGCTATCCGCTCCAATCTTTCGCTTTGCGAAAGGATTTCCGCTACTATCCGGGGCGCGTTAGATTTTAGTTATCTGTTTGTTGAAAAGGAAGTGATTTGGTAGATTAAAATGGGAGAGGAAACCCTCTCCCAAAAAGCGGTGAATCGTTATGAGTGAACTTGTTTTTTATTCACTTTCAAAACGAAGTGTTGATGCTGTGGAAGTACTGTGTTTGAACGTTGTTGTGTAAAGAGACACAGGTTTTGGAACAGCATACATAGGATCAATATTGTCAATCGCAAGGGCCAATCGACTACCGACAGGGAAGTCATGAGCCACAGCTTGAAGATCAACAATTAGATCTGTGTCTTTTCCTTTGACACCGAACAGGGTTGCTGTTCCGTGTGTAATTAACTTTCCTGTTCCCCAAAAATCAACTTCATACAAATACACAACAACATGGGGCGCGTTGTCGGAACTATTGATTCGACCTTTGTAGAAAGTTCTACCTCTCAGTTTGAGCGAAGTGGAGAGTTGGTCAGAAATATAAACCATTGCATTCGAACGATCGATCAAATTAACATTGGTTGTCACTGGCACGGAAACGGCACCATCTAAGATTTCTGATAGAAGGGGAACTCCGGTTGTAGCGTTAGTACCACCTGAAAGGATTGTATCATTTCCATTCGACGTGTTAGCAGTGGTTGTGATTTTCCCTGGAGTGAGAAGGCCCATAGGTCGAAGATGGTATGTTCTTTCTACCTTGTTTGGGTTAGGCCAAGAAGTATAAGTCACTCTGGAAGAAGAAAATCTTTTTTGAATGGAAACCTTTGGTTTCGTCATGATTCCATTTTGGACTCCTTTTAACCAATAATCAAACCAATCATATGCATTGGTCCAAACATAGTTTTCAATTCCAAGAACTCCTCCAATTTCTGCTGTGGCGTGAATTCCATTGTTCAAATCTAATTTTTTTGGTACGGTGAGTTGCTCAAAGTAAGGAAGGATTTGATTTGGTTGGAATAGATTGTCTTGTGAGTTGTTGGAAATGTAAACAGGTTTTCCAGCTGCATTCAAAGCCGCAACGGCACTGTTTGGTGATCGTTCACTTGCCCATGCCAAAACTGTAGCCACATCTCTCGTGTCTAAAAGTTTGCCAAAGTTTTCTGCGATGATAGGATCCATTCTTCCTGTAATATAACCGGCAGTGACAAGTAATAATCCCCAAACCAGTCTTGGAGTTTGATTTCCATACAAAGAGTCTGGCAAACTTCCCCAACCACTCATGGCAACAGCAGTTTTAATTCTTGGTTCTTTGCTTAGGCCAAGAAGAGAAATTCCCGCGCCGTAAGAAATTCCCGCAATACCAATGTTTGCTGGATTCACAGGAGCATTTGCTAATAGGAAATCAATTCCTTTGGAAAGGTCTTCCATGTCTTTTGGACCTGCTACATTAATGAGTCCGCCAGAAGTTCCAAATCCTCTAGTGTTATAACTGAACACAACGTACCCTTTTTTTGCAAGTTTGGCAGCAGGTACAATATACTCATATTCGTTAAGAGCCCAACTGTTGACAAAAATCACAGCAGGGAAGGGACCTGTTCCTGATTTAGGAATGAATAAGTTCCCTGTAATTTTCACACCATCGTTACTTAGAAACGAGATGTTGTCATTGAAAGTGAAACTTCCATCGTTTTCTTTTGCAAATGCGGATTGAATGTCTTTTGCATTCGCGGCATTGCTTAGTTGGAGAGCTTCCGGAGTTGCCGAAGTGCTGGAATTTGTTCCATTTAACACACCTAATACGGCAGCATTGTCTTTTGAGTTTTGGTTTCCGTTTTGTCCGCAAGCCACCAAGAGAAAGATCCCAAGTGGCAAAAGCAGACGAAAGATTTTTTGCTTTTTCATAATTCGCCTCTGAATTGACTCAAATTTACCACGATTGCGTTGAAATGGCGTCCAAGATGGCGATTTTGGACGATTTTTTAGGTCTAATATCATAATTTTGTACCAATTCTAAGTACAGAGGGGATGCAAAAGGTTGACGGAAGCGTGCATTTCGTCCGAATTTTGCTAGATGTTCGAGTTTTTTGGTTCATGGCTCCAGTTCGGGGTTTGGTATCATTTCATTTTAGGTCTTGGTATTCTTGTGAAAGAAAAGGGTTCCAAAGGATTTCCCTTTGCCATGATTGCTGCTTTTTCGGGTGGGACTTTGATTTTTTACGCCTATCGTCTGTATGTTGGGTTCGAATTTAAAATCTCACTTTTGAATCATGGATATGTGCCCATTATTTTTTTAATCCCTGGCAGTATGCAGTATACAATCGAACAGTTTTTAAGTTTAGAACCAGTTCCTTTGTCTGGATTAAAGCGGTTGTATCCAACTTTTTTTGTGATTTTTCTCCTTCTTCTTTTGGAATGGAAGGCTCCTCATCTGCTGTTACAATCAATGAATCAAAGTTTTGCGGGAGCAGATTTTTCTGTGCCAGAAGTAATTTCTGCCATAGGTTGTATCTACTGGGTTGGTACTTTTGTTTGGATGATCTATCAATATAGAATGATCCTTTATCACAACCCTAATAAGGAAGCAAAGTTAGGAGTACAAGTTTTGGGAATGATATTAAAAGGGAACATTACGTTTGCAAGTTTTATCTTTTTTAGTACATTCTTTCGTTGGCATACAGGAATATATTTTACAGCCGGACTTGCTACATTGATGGCAGTAGTTGCATTTATTGGAACGGAAATCAATCATGAATTGTTCAAAGATATTTTGCCTGGACTTCGCCAATCCTATCGAACTTCTCGGATCCTAAACTTGGATTTAGAAAAACTTCAAAAAGACTTAGACTATTATTTGAAAGTTGAATGTATCTATCGTGAAGAGGATTTGAGTTTAGCCTCCCTAGCTGAGAAGTTAGGAATCAAGGATTACCAACTCAGTGAATATATCAATGCTTATCTTGGTATTAACTTCAATCGTTTGATCAATGAATGTCGCATTTCAGAAGTTTGTCGTCTTCTAGAAGAAGAACCAAAAGCCAACTTGTTGTCTCTTGCTTACCAAGTTGGTTTTAATTCCAAAGCAAACTTCAATTTAGCATTTAAGGCATCTAAAAAAGTTTCCCCAAGTGAATATGCAAAGTCAGTGGGGAAGGGTTAGTTTACTTTTTCACTTTTGGTTTTTTCTTTGATACTGTATATCCTAGAATGTTTGCCATCTTCCAGATCATTTCTAAATGCTCACCAGCAGATGTGATGCTTGATTCTGTTTTTGAATCGGGCAACACAGATTGCAAATGAAATTCATTTGTTCCGAATCGAACCACGTCATGAGTCATATGAATCCATGTATGCCAACCATATTCACGCTCCTCTGGGTAGAAGGTAAGTAAAATCCCAGCATTATCAATTTTTGGCATATCAGGAATTTTATCGTTTAACTTGCGTCTGGCTGCCATATCTAACATGGTGCGTGTTTCAGAACTAGATTTGGTTTCTTTCCAATGTTTTTGGATCAGATCGTCTCCTTTTTTACCAAACCATCTCCAAAGTAATGGAAGTCTTAACCCCAAAACTTCTTCATAAATACTCGAATCATAAGATTCATGATTTGTCATATCTAAACGTCTAATAATGACTTTTGAAATCGTTTCAAAAGAAGCATCACCCTCTAACAAAAACAATTTAGCAGCTAGTAAATCAGTCCATACATACCAATTAGGTGTTGGTTCTTCGAGTAGTGGTTTGATTTGATCTGCCTCCATCGTAAGAACCTTTTTCCACTTCAAAGATTCAGGTTCCATCACTCGCATAAATTGTAATAAATAAGTTTTCCATGATGAGTCAGCATATGGTAGTTTGAAAATTTCCAGAAAATATGGATATACTCCCGGACCTTGTATGAATAAGGCTTTGATTGCCTCCCACCTGTCATAAGATCCTGAATATTTGTATTCATCAGTAGAATATCGTAATGATTCTACAAGCCAAGGACCACCATATCGAATGACATCCTCATGTTTGTATTTAGTTTCACGAATTCTCTCGAATACATGTTGGGTGCTATATTTTTCGGGATGGAGGATGGCCTCAGGTAATAATTCTTTCTTTTTGGACAGTGCGGAAGCATACTGATCGGAATTATCAAATTCAGGTGCTTTTTCACCCGTGAGCGTTTCCCATGCACTCCTTGCTTCTACTTCGATATATGTCCAAGAGTAATCCACCATAGGGTCTGGATCTGCATAGATATGATACCAAAGATAATCTTTGAGTTTTGCAATTTTTTTCTTTTTAATACAACGGATGATTCCATACACTCGAACCTGGTCTCCTTTGTTCCCAAGAATCCTTTCTGCAAAGTTCAAATACTCTTTGTTATCTGGTTCCAGAAACAAAAGACCAGCTACATAACATGCCTTTAGGTCAATTGCAATTCCAGGATCATTGGATTCATTCACTTCTGCAAAAAATTTAGAGAGCTCTTGTTTTGCTTTTTCTGGTTCCATCTTCGCCCATGCAAGCGCCGCCTCCGAAATATTAATGATCAGACGTAATTCCAAATAGGATCCTTTATCTCTCCCTTTGATTTGGGAACTCCTCCTTAAATAATCCGCAATGACTCCCGTATATTCATTTAGTCCTAAATGAGCACATACAGAAAAAGCATTCCCTACACTCATTCCAAAGTATTTGAAATGATCACTATAACTAAAAAGTTTTTGAATTAGTTTTATGGAAACTTCATCTAAAGTTAGAATTCTTTCCTGTAATGCTTCATTCAAATGAGTGTAGACTGTGAACATATTGTTTAAGGTGGGACCTTCTTTTTGTACTTTATCTTTGATTTCTTTTATATTGTCAAGGGTCTCGAAAGTACGCCATGCTGCATCAGCTAATATGGATCTGGATTCTTTATGATCACTATTGATGAGAGCTTCTACAACGTATTCCATTCTTGGGTCATCTTGTTTGAGTTTATGAACTGCTTCTCTAAGCGAAACCATAGACCTATCATCATCTAACATGCCGACAGTCTTTGTAATTCCGCAAAAAGCTTTTTTGTTTTCCGCATCGTACTTAAGTCCTTGCCTGAAAGCTGCATTGATCACAACAGAAAGTCGTTTGTCTAGTTTGTCCGGGTTGTATGGCCACGTATTGTATGCACTATCAGTTCGTTCTCGAAAGTAATCATCGATAAGTCTTTTTAGGTTTGTGTCTTTTTTAGAAATTTCTTTTAGAATGGTATCATGGGTGGTCACATCATCGGGAAATTCTTCAATTAGTTTGAATAGGTCAACGTCTGATTTTAGTCGCGATTCCAATTCTTTTTTTGAAATCGTTTTTAGATTGGATAATCCTAAACTGTCATTATATATTTTTAAATTTTTGGGATCGATGTGTTTTGGATCAGCATTGGAAAACGTTTGAGTTCTAATCTTTTCTACTTTTTCGGATGCTAAGTTGAATAAGGTTTTTGACTTACCCTCTAAATAATTGAGTATGTGTTGGCTTAGTGTGGGTATGATTTTCCCTTTGGATTTGTTAGCAAGTTTGATGGTCTCTTTACATGCATCATCATTTTTAAAATAGAAATGATGTAGAATCCAGTATGCGGCTAAATTGGGATAATTTTTAATATCAGTTTTTTCTTCTTCCCAAATGGCAAAGGAAGGTGCGTCTGCGAGTTTTTCCGTAAATGCATAGGCTGGATCTCCATAACTATGCCCCAGTAGCCAAGAAGATCTTTCAAACATGTCCAAAGAATTATGATATATGGGTTTACTCTCATAATATTTTGTAGCCTCTTTTTCAAATGCTTTGATGACACTATCTTTGATTTTAGAAACTAAAATTGGTTCTTTTGGTTTTTTCTGAGAGTCTTCTTCTTCGAATTCTTCTTCCTCTTCATCATCGTAACCTTCATTTGATTCATTATTCCAGTTGTCTAAAATAAAATGGGTGATCGAATAATAGGGAAGGTTCTCAAGTTCTCCTATTTCATGGTTATAATGATTTACTTCGATAGATTCATTTTCATTAGGAAGTAAATTGATCCATGATGTGTCTCCTCCACCATCGGATGCAAAGGCATAGGAACCATTAAATAAAAACATAAGTCCGCTGTAAGTGCCAACTAACCAAGAAAGTACTTCTTCGGGATCCTTTATTTTGATTAGTCTTTCTGTAGAAGAGATTGCATAGTCAAAACCACCATCTTCATTTTCCTCCATTTCTTCTTCTTCGGCAGAGTGGTGATCAATCATATTCCAAACATCTGCTACTTCATACATAATGGATTTGTAGCCTTTTTTTAGGTTCTCCCATTCTAAAATTTCTTTTCCAGGTTTAAAACCATACATAACTTCAAAATCTTTTAAAAAGTTTTGGTCTAGTTTGGTTTTAGTTTTTTCAATTGCCTTCTGAAAAGTATCACGCTGAGATTGAAATACCAACATACGATCTATGATGATTTCTTTTAGGTTTCCAGAGTAAAAGTCCGCCTTTTGAAAATCTTTCGTTGTATGTTGTTTCATAATGTTAATTCCTTATTAAATGTTAAGAAAGATTCAGAGTAATGGTTTCCAAAAATTTTAAACCAAAACCCTCCTGAGTTATCTTTCTCAAATTGCAGTAAATTCATTTCAGGTGTTAATCTATCGTATAGTGGATGAGGAGTTAGAGTCAATGTATCTAAATTGAAGTTCAATAGGTGTTTTTTTGCAGGTTTTTTGTTTCTTTCTCTTAGAAGCAAAGTGAGATTGGATTCATCTTCTATATTTAAATCAATGAATTCTAGATAGGAACCAAAATATGATTTTATCGACTCGTCATACAAATCAAGAATGCTTTTTAATTCTCCTTCAGAACTACGGACCTCAAGTTTAGAATCTGAATATAAGAAAATTCTTTTCGAATCCACTTTTACTTTCATTGGTGCACCACTCGTAGAAAATTCCGAGACCAACTTCCCATCCAAATCAAGTATGTAGGCAATTTCTGAATTGTTTTCTGTCACAAGAATTCTATTTTTACTTACTTGTTTTAGGTTATTGAGATTTAAAAAGTCTAGTTGATTATTTAAAGTTTCCCAACTGGCTCCATCCCAACGATGGATGAGTCTCCTTCCGCCTGTATTAGCAAAAATTACATAAGTATATTTTCCAATATTAAGAATTTGGTAAGGTGCAGAGATTGCTAATTTTGGTGAAGGAACGTTAAAAAACACATCATCTTTGAAGTATAAAACAGACTGTGAAGAACCAAACAAGGTGCAGTCCTGATTTGAATCAAAAGGATTATCACTTGAAAGATAATATCCAATGGGAAATTCGTAACGCGTGATTTGTGATCCATCATTCTTATAAAGAATAGGGCTTTGGTTCCAAGAACCAATCCAAAGATTACCAAAACAATCTCGTTCAAAAAGTATTCTCTCGAATCCGGTTATAATCGATTCTTTTTTTATATCATTGGTGACTATGGTTTTAATTTCTAACATCTTGTTTTTTTGAAAACTTTGATGCAAATTGGAAACTATACTTGATTAGGCAATTTATTTTTTATTTTAGCAATTTTGAATATAAAAACCATGAATATCGCTACAATGCTTTATGTTTCGTCTAAATTTTCACATCGACGTAACGACTGTTTCATTTTTAGTAAAGTCTCATAGAATTCTTTAAGACAATTGCCGTTTTTAATATTTAAGATCTTGGGAAATTGATTCGTTTCAGTTGTTATGGAGGTAGTTCGGTATGGTTCTTCTGTATTTCTTGGCCAATCGATTGATTTAATTTTGGTTTGAATTCCAAACAAAAATTAACGTTTAGGTTTCTATTTGATTTGTAGGATTTCTATGATCCTTTTTGTAAAGTATGTATAGAAACAAAACTGTAAAGGATGTACGAGTACACTCAACTCAACTATCACCAGTTATGCGACATAATATACATTCTCGGAAGTTGGCCAATACTTATATCATTGTTTTGTTAACTTATCCTACCACTCAAGAGAAAATTGAATTAGATGGATAAATTTAAGTTTTTCTGGATTGGGTTTAAAAGTGAATTCGGGACATTGGATTGTTTGGCATATTTTTTCCAGGAGGAAAGAATATCTTTTGTTTGATTGATGATTGATTTGATTTGTAAAATTTTGAGATCGGCTTTTTTACCCAACTCAATGAGGTCTTCCAGTTGAAAGTTCTCTCGTTTTCCGTTAATACTCATTTGGTGACGACTTGTCCATTGTCCATTGGGATTATAACTATATGTCATATCATAAGCAGGTGATAAATTCCATTTCCCTGTTTTATCCATTAAAAAAGCAATGTTTTTAGTATGATCATCTTGGTTACGAGAAATGATATTGAAAACGGCTCTTCGGAATTGTTGCTCTAAAGCATTTCGAGTGTTTTCTAAAATGATTTTACGAATCACTTCAAAAGCTTGTTCATAACTATAAGCTCCAGCCATGTTAAAATCGTAATGGGCGATAGCACAGAGAGATTGCATATGTAATTTTTCTCCCCCATTAATGCGATCGAAACGTTTTGTCATAAAATGATGTCTGCCATTTTCTTCGAGTAGTTTTGACTCCATCATCTGTATTCCGCAATCCAATGCCATTCGATAGTAAGCATATTCGATTGTCCCAAATCCCTTTGGATCATTTAGCTCTTTGTCTTTATTGTTTTGGATTCCATCCAACTTTATAATCCAATACGAATAATCTTCTGTAGTTTTTACCTGCCCAGAACGAACATCTCCTGTTTTTTCGTTGTATGCGATAATACACTTTGCTCTTGCACCACCGGCGGATGTTCCGATTGTCATTAAACTTGTCAAAGATTCATTTAATTTCTTTTGATTCTTTAATTCTAATTTTGTAGAGAATTTTTTACGATTACTTAGAATTTCAGATGCTAACTCTACCATCTCAGCAATTTCTATTGGTATATTTTTGGTTTTTAATTTATATGTTGCCGGTTTAAATTCCAAAGCACCCATTCCTCGTTCGCCGATATAACACAATCTTTCTACAGGGTTAAATGATTTTGAATTTCTGCCTATTTTTGAAAGCCAAACATCAATTAAGGCATTCCCGAATTTATCAGGTAGGGAATCAGCAAACATACCTGGTAAACCTTTAAAGGTGTCTACATTTAGATTTCGAAATGAGTATAGAGATCTACTTTTGGGCATAAGGAGAGGTGAAGGTTCTACTGGGGCATCTAAAAAATCATTTTCATATTCAAAAGAAGCAAACTCCCCTTCTTCATTCCAAGAAATATAACCGAGAAGCGTTCCCCATAGATAAACCTTTGCTAAAGTGACGGGTTCACTCATTTTGGTTGCCCCAGACCCATTTCTCGTTTTTGTTAGGTACTTTTTCTTTTTGTTTTCTTACTCGTTGTCTCAGTTTTTTTGTTTTCGATTTTGCAATCAGAGATAACGAAAAGTTGGGGTCACGAAAGGTTAGTTCTAATTCGTTGAGTAAATCTAATTCTTTTAAGAGTGAAAGCAAATTGAGTAGGGAAATATTTCCTTTCCCTGTTTCTAAGCGAGCGATGGAGGAAAGGGATACACCAGTTTTTTCTGCAAGTTCTTCCTGCGATAGGTTCATTTGGACACGTCTTCCTTTTATGGAAGAACCTATTTTTTCCAGAATGGTATATAAATTCTCTTCTGACCAGCTCATCTTAAATAGTAAGATATGACAGCTTAAATATTTTTCAAGACATATTTATTCATATTTGAATGGTAAATACAAGATATATAAATAGTCAAATATGAGTAAATATTATGAATTTATGCTGTAAAATGTCTTTTACGAAATGTTATAATTTTTGATATTTTCTGGTTTATTTGTTTCGGTGGTAAAGACAACTTTTAAAAGACCTACTACTGAAGTTTTTTAGGAACTTACCGAAATCATTCAAGGAAATTAGAACACCTTCTGATACATTTTACATTGAACATTCAAGTATCAATAGTTTTGGATTCGGATATGAAAAATGATAATACAGAAGAGCAGAAACTAAATGATAAATAATCAATCTCTAAAATATAAACAGGTACTCATTGTTTTTGGAGCTGCAATTGGAATGGCTGGAGGTTTCAGTTCATTATACTTTACGACTTTATCCATTTTTTTAAAGCCACTTGCATTTGAGTTAAATTGGGGACGTGGGCAAACATCGGCAGCAACCATTTCTTCTATGGTAGGTGTGACGTTAGGTGCAATTTTTGTGGGAAGACTCATCGATCGTATTGGTTCAGCAAAAGTTGTGGGTGCATCAATCGTTTTGATTTCATTATTGATAATGTCGCTTTCGCAATTACATGGGAATTTCTTCATAATGACAACTTTAAGCTTTGGCATTGGATTTTTAGGCGTTGGAACAACTGCACTTGGGTATCTTGCCGTGTTGGCCCAGTGGTTTGAAAAACGTCTCGGTTTGGCTCTAGGAGCTGCGATGGTAGGACTCGGACTGGGTGCCGTTATCTACCCTATTTTTTCTCAGCATTTAATTTCTTCTTATGGTTGGAGAATTGCTTATATAACACTTGCAGGAATTTCTTTTGGGCAAGGGTTACTTGCATGGTTTATTATATTTGTTTTAGTGAAACAAAAGACTCACCATCACAATCAAATTAAGAAAGAAGAGACTGAAGGTCAGTTGTTAGCTGAAGTTTTGGCTTTACCTAGTTATTGGATTTTATTCGGAATTATCTTTATAGTTGCAGCTTCTGGACTTGGAGCAGCCATTCATATGGCTGCAGTGATTACCGACAGAGGAATTTCACCAGAAATTGCTGCAAGGATAGTGGCATTTGCAGGAGTGGGACTTGTACTAGGTAGATTGATTTCCGGCGCATTGATGGATATTTTTCCTGCAACAAATGTAGCTGCAGTTGCATTCCTTTTAGGTGGAATTGGGATAGGGTTGATTGCTGTTTATCCTGAGGCCTGGATTCCCATTCTAGGATTTGGTGCTTTTCTCGGTGGATTTGCGATAGGTGCAGAAGGTGACTTCATTCCATTTATCATTCGAAAATATTTTGGTATGAAATCTTTCGGTGCTATCTATGGGACTTTGTATGGAGCCAACTGTCTAGGGGGAGTTTTGGGACCAATTGCGTTTGGTTACTGTTTCGATGTATTGGCTACTTATAAAATTGCACTCATTACAGCATCGTTTTCCTGTGTAATTGCAGGTATCGTAACGTTCTATCTCGGGATCATCCAAAACAAACAATCGGTTAAAGACTTAGACGAAAGATTACTGGCTGCGGAGATAAAATAAGGGCAATATGTATTCAAAAAATAAAATCATCTTTTTCGTTATTATTCTTAACAATGTCTTCGTATCATTGTTAGATGCAACAACTATCAAAGGTATCGTTAAAAACAAAGAAGGAGTCATTGTATCTGGGGCAATGGTCAGCGTATCCACACAGAATATGCAAACAACAGTCTATAGTGGATCGAATGGCGAGTTCAATCTTAATTTTCAATACCCAGGGCAATTAAAACTAAGAGTCAGATCTCAATTCTACAATGATTATACTTTAGAGTTAGGCAATTTAGAAAAATCTAAAACCATTCAAAAGAACATTAAGTTAGAAAACCTTAAATCTCCTCGTGAAAGCTCTGATAGTTTGACTGCATCAGCCCATTCTTCTCAGCTTGAATTTTCTTCTGCTGACGTAAAAGCAAGTTTTATAAGCCAATGTAATTATTGTCACCAAATTGGAAATGCATTAACGAGAAGACCACGTCCTAAATTGGAGTGGGAATCAACCATTGATAGAATGATCGGGTATATGGCTCTATTAAACGACCGGGAAAAGAAAGAAGTCGCCAATACGTTTGAAAAGGGCTTTAAAGGAGAAATAGTCAAAAACATTCAATCTTATGAGTACAACGATAGTTTTGCATATACGAAAATAGAAGAATGGTTTTTTGGAGATGGTGTTTCCTTCCCGCATGATGCCGAAATTGGGAGTGATGGAATGTTTTATGCCGCAGATGAAGGGCATGACGTAATTTGGGAAATATCACCTCAAACGGGAATGGTAAATAAATATCCGTTACCTGATGTTGATGGTTTACCGATTGGCGGTAATTTTTCTGCACTTCAATTGCCAATTGGTGTTTATAATGGAAAACATGGCCCACATAGTCTAGCAGAAGACAAGTTTGGTAATTATTGGATTACCAATGCACTGTCTGGTTATCTCTCCTCTTTTAATATACATTCAAAAGAACATAAACTGTTTAAAGTACCAGGAGATGCACTTTATCCACATACAATTCGAATTGATCAAAAAGGGATAATTTGGTTTACCCAAGCAATATCCAATAGCGTAGTTCGTTTTGATCCACAAAATCAAAGTTTTACGGTCATAAACTTACCAAAAAATGGTTTTATCCGATGGTTGATGGAATCAACAATACCATTTGCGATGAAATTTTTCGCCAGTTGGCCAGGGAAAAATCTTCCCATCGTTATTTCTCCGCACCGCTGGGCAAGTCATGGAAAAGATGTAATGAATCTCCCATATGGAATCGACGTACATCCGATTGATGGAAGCATTTGGTATGCAAAGTTATTAGCAAACAAAATCGGTAGAATTGATCCAATGACTCTTCAAATTAAGGAGATCGATGTTCCATTAAGTGGACCACGACGTCCGAGATTTGATGCAAGAGGAATACTTTGGATCCCCGCATTTGATCATGGGGCAGTGATGAAGTTTAATACAGAAACTGAAAAATTCGATATTTATAAAATGCCTACATTAGCACCCGGTGAATGGGAAGCACCATACGCACTGAATGTCCATCCAAAAACAGGAGAGGTTTGGATTACATCCAATACATCCGATAGATTGTTTCGATTTAATCCTCAAACAGAAAAATTTCTGGCATATCCCCTCCCTACTCGTGTTACCTGGATGAGAGACATTGCTTTTACTGAAGAAGGAAAGATATGTAATAGTAGTTCTAACCTTCCGTCTTATGCGATTGAGGGGGGAAGACCGTCTATCATTTGTATTAGTTTTTCTAATCAGAAATAATGATGGATTCACTACAGATATGATGATGCATCTGAAAAGGAATTTTAAGTTTTACTGTTTTCTAATAACTTCGATTGCAATGATTAACTTCGCATTAATTTCTAATGAAGTCACTAAAAAAAGGTGGGATTCTCCGAATTATAAGGATGGTGCGTTTCATAATCTTGATGGTTCCAAAACTATGGCTGAGGGAGCAAGTTTACTCGGCATTGTCTATGACTATTTGATCAGTAGGCAGTTTGTACGAGAACCTAGTGGCCCCATACCAACCATCAAAACTAACTTAAAAAACTTACCAAAAGATAAGGATCTATACGTATGGTTTGGTCATTCTTCATTTCTTTTACAATTAAATGGTCAGACAATTTTAATTGACCCTGCGTTTAGTGGATATGCATCTCCTGTAAGTTTTAGTAACCTTGCTTATCCCGGAACTGATGTTTACGCTGTGGATGATTTTCCAGACATTGATTATTTGCTGATTACTCATGACCATTATGATCATCTCGATTTAAAAACTATATCAAAATTGAAAGACAAGATTAGAAATGTAGTCGTACCGCTTGGCATTGGTGATTATTTTAGAGAATTAGGATTTACTGAAAGTGTTATTTCCGAAAAAGATTGGTTCGATGAAGTGATCCTTGCCAATGATGACAAATTGATTTTGACACCTACAAAACATTCCTCAGGTCGTAGTATTTTTCAAAATCAAACCTTATGGACTTCCTATGTAATTCTTTCTGAAAAACTTAAAATCTACATCAGTGGTGATGGAGGTTATGGTCCGCATTTTTCAGAGTATGGGAAAAAATATGGGCCATTTACAATTGCAATTTTAGAAAATGGGCAATATAGAAAAATTTGGAAAAACGTACATTCATTTCCAGAGGAAGTGATACAAACAGCAAAAGATCTACAAACCCAGTATTTGATCCCGGTTCATTCTTCAAAGTTCACAATGGCATTACATGAATGGGATGAACCTCTTAAACGAATTCATTCCTTGGGGATACATCAAAATATTAACGTAGTCACACCCATGATCGGTGAGGCATTGGATCTCAGTCATCCAGAGACCCAATGCCCTAAATGGTGGGAAAAAGTGAAATAATGCCAAAGGCAATAGAGTCTGGTTAGTCTCTCAAACCAGAAGTATATTATTGGAATGCACCGAAATCATTCAAGCATCTATGTTTTTTTTCGGATATGATTCTTTCAAAAGGAACAATGAAATTGAATAAAAATTCGAGAAATATTTTGGTAACAGGTGCTGGTTCGGGGCTTGGTTTTGCTGTAGTAGAACGATTGATTCAAAACAAAAACAATAGAGTTTTTGGAACTGCCTTAGATGAAAAAGAAGCCAAAACTTTGCAAAAAAAATTCGGTGAAAGATTCTTCCCGATCATTGTCGATGTTCGCAATGAATCAAACACTGTCTCCGCTGCATCGAAATTGGAGCACCTCTTGAAAGGAGAAGGACTCAGTGCACTAATGAATATTGCCGGCATTGTCACGAACGGTCCTCTTAACGATATGACTTCAACAGACTTTCAAAATGTAATCAATGTAAACCTCATAGGTATTCATAATATGTGTAGGTCAGTACTGCCACTCTTGGTAAAAGGCAAAGGACGAATCGTGAATATTAGTTCACAAGGAGGTTCACGAACTCTTCCCTTTAATGGAGTTTATTCGGCGAGTAAATTTGGAGTAGAGGCATTATCAACCGCAATGCGCCTTGAATTTTATTGTTTGGGGATCAAGGTAATTGTCGTTGCGCCTGCAATGATCAATACACCGATGGCAACAAAAATTCAAAATGATCTAAAGAGAAAACCTTCACTCAAAGTTTACGAAGAGCCACTTCTTCGTTTTCTAGCGAAAGCAGAAAATTCATTTCGTCACGGGATACCTGTGGAAAAAGTCGCCGATACAATCATTCGGGCTACTACATTGAAGAATCCAAGTCACCGTTATGATATCCATCAGAATTGGTGGCGCGATTATCTTTTAATGAAATTGCTTCCTACAAAATGGAAGGATTTCATTTTCCGAAAAACATTTGGACTTTGATTTTCGTGTCACGAAGATTGACGACTAGTTTTCTTCTCCAACAACAATTTGGATTTTGCCATCAGTCATATGGTTGCTATAATAGGCATAGGCTTCGAAGGCATTTTCCAATTTAAATTGTTTATGAACTTTTGGCCTAAACATTCCATTTACATTATTGATTACCTCTCTAGATAATAGAAATCGGGAAAGAAGTGACAATGAATTGACGTAATATTCTGTTTCAAAGAATGCGATTTTCCATCCGTTAAATAATTTTTGCGGTTGGAATGACATAGGCCCTGTATTAAAATACCCATACATACAAAGTGTAGAACCTTGTGGTAACGCACGAATTAGAGTAAGTGGCATTTCTCCACCAATACAATCAAATCCATAAGTACAATTTACTTCTTTACATAAAGCAGTAAGATTCTCCTCAAAATTTGGATCTGATTGATTTAAAACATAAGAAGCACCCTCTTCTTTACATAGCTGAATCTGTTCCTCTCTGCGAACAATTGCGATACTCTTTAACCCATAACTATGAGCCACTCGCATTGTCATCCGTGCGACTGCACCTGCCGCAGCTGTGATAAAAAAATATTTAGAACCAGATGCCTTTGCCCACTTTGCCATTCCTACACCAGTAATTGGATTTGCAACTGATGATGCAGCATCTTGGAAATGAACATCATCAGGAAGAACTATCAGCTTCAATGCATCAGCTAACACATATTCGGCAAACATTCCATTTTTATTATAAAGCGAAACACGTTTCCCCAATCTAAGTCGACCAATGATTCCGCCACCACTCGCAACCACAACTCCAGCACCTTCGAATCCAACCCCACGTGGATAAGGGTAGTTTAAAGTGGAGCTGTAAACTCCACGGATGTGGTATAAATCATTAGGGTTCATGGAGCCCCGATTTACCTTTACGAGTACTTGTCCAGGTCCTGGCTTTGGAACATCCACCTCAATTAGTTCTAAACACTTTTTGATCTCATTCGGATTAGAAAGGAACTCTTCTGGTAAAGGTCCTATTTGTTTTAGGGCCTTCATTTTTTTTGGTATTTTGTATAACATTAGTTAGTCTCTTTTAATTGTTTTTCGTTCTACGTACACTATTAAGTTCCCATCCAAATCTTTAAGGAGGGCCCATTCGTTATTTTTTTGGTTCAGAATAGAACCTCCGGCTTTTGTAAACATTTCCAACGCATTGTTAAGATTTTGAACATAGAACCCTGTGGCCACACGTCCAAGATCAAATTGATTAGGAATTTTTTTTGATGATGACTCATTGTAAGTAAACACCTCAAAAGTTGGTCCACCGTCGCTATATCCTGGCAAAACAACATGTTTTCCTTTTACAATAGCACCATTGACTCCTGTTAGGTTTTTGATAAAATCGCCACTGTAATCTCTTTCAAAGCCTGTAGTCTGTGTGTTTAAAACTTGGTTATAGAACTCAATGGTTTTCACCCAATCTTTCGAGTTAATATTAACATGTAGAAACCGAATTGAATCGTTTTCTGGAGGTGATAATTTTAAATTGGTTCTTATCAGTGAATTTAAGGTTCTATAAATGGTTTTCGGAGTCACAGGGGTTGGGAAAGGCAAATGAACCTCAAAAATATTTCCATCTGGATCAGCTGCATACACAGCCGGGACTTTTTCCAAATCATCAAATGTACTAATGATTTTACCGCCGTTACTTCGAATCCTTTTAATCAGACCAGGAACATTATCACTTTCAAAACAAATATGAGCATACCCTAAATCATTAGCGAAAGAAACATCCGGCTTTGTTTGTTTGGATTTAAAAATAGTTAGACTGGGTCCTTCTTCTGCATATCCAGAAGTACGTAACGTATACACTTCTTTATTTTCTGTTAGATTCCAATCAGTTACATTTTCTAAAAGGATTGCACCAAAAGTGTTTTGGTAAAACAAAAAAAGTTTTTCTGGATTTTTGCTATTCATTATCACAGTCGCATATAGAAAATCAGAATTATCTAATTTTCTATAATTGCTTTTTGAATCAGATCCTATTGACCAAATCAAAATACCTGCGAGTAAAACCCCAAAAACGGATAAAGTTTTTTTCATTATTTGTCCCGACTCAAAATTTTATCTTTTGATTTTAATAAAAGAGAATTCATTGGTATATAGTGAATTCCTGTATTATCTTTATAAAAACTAGGGAGAAAAAATTTATCACCTACAGGAGCTACCACAGAAACATCTAAAATTTTAGTTCCATTATGGTGGCTATATGCTATCACCTCACTAGCATCAGGTGACAAAACAAGAATCCCTGTTCCTTTTGATTTTGGTAACCAGGTAGGTGGGATACGAAGTATCAAAGGTTTGATCCAAGGATTTCTATGCAGCCAATTCATTAGACCTGTTCGGTCTTTGATAAGAGCAACCAAAACTCTTCCATCCTTATCTCTATCAAGACCATCTGGTAAACCGGGAAGATTATCCCATAAAACTGTATATTTTCCTTGGTTTGGCCCAAACAAAGAAGCGCGACCCATTCGGAAATTGACAGTTTCGCTAATGAGTAAACTTTCTTCTTCACCATTTTTATTGTATTCGATTAATATTCCATCGGCGAATACAATGTTCTCTATGACTAGACCGATTGTTTTTTTCTCTGTATCATATCGCCAAACACGACCATTGTGAGCCAAGGTGATCCCTTCAGCAAATGCACCAAGTCCTGAGGAAGCTTTCGGATGACTGAAAGGCTCTGTGATATAAACATGACGTCCATCTTTAGAGACAGCTAAATCATTACAAAATTGCAAAGGTCGGCTGCCCTCTCCATATAAATCAGAAACTTTTGTATTTTTAAGTGGATTCGAATATACGACAACCTGATCTTCAGATTTTTGATTTGGAATTTCCAATCCGTCCTCTCGCATATTCCCTGTTATAGGGACGCGCGTAACAATTTCCTCGAATTTTTTAGAATTGAGATCCAATACATACAAACCAGGATTTTTTTGATATTTATTATAATCAAGTCGAGCCATACAGAAATAAAGTTGATCTTTTTTCCCTGGGACCAAGGTAGCACCAGTAGGTGAAACTGGAGATTCTGCAAATTTTTCAGCAGTATTTGTATCAAGATCGACTAACCAAATCCATTCATCTCTTGCACTCACTAAAACTTTATTGGTTCCTGGAATCCCAATGATTTCATCATGGCCAGGTATTTCTTTTCCTAAGTCTACAATGTCTGTGGAAATTAGATCACCTATGTCGGCATTTTTCAACTCCATAGGCATTTCTTCTACCAAACGAGCTTTTGAGACTTCATTATAACTTGGGGGAGTTGTCAACAGCCAAGACAATACTACAAAAATTGTGACGACTCCAAAAATATAATATTTGTTAATCATTTGATTCCTTCTTATTTAATGAAAGTTTATGGGACTAATACGACTTTGCCGATATTTTTTCTTGATTCAATGTATTGATGAGCTTCTGCAATTTGATCAAAAGTAAATATTCTATCTACATAAGGATTGATCCAACCCTCTTTCTGACCATTAACTAATGCTTCAACCCAGTGATTTATTTTTTTCTTCTCATGCCATAACCTAGAAGTATTCACACCAAATATTCCTTTATTAGAAACTAATAGTTGGATTGCATGAAAAACTGGTGTTTGAATTAACATTTTTAACTTTTCAAATTTCCCTCTAATACCAGGTACAGCAGCAGATGAAAGCCCAAATAGAGCAACTCTACCTGTGCTGCTTAAAGATAAAAAACTCAATTTCAAATTTTTCCCACCAATTGGATCCATTACAAAATCTAGACCGCGACCACCTGTAAGCTTCATTACTTCTTCTTTCCAGTTCTGTTTTGTGTAGTCGATGGCATGATCTAATCCCTGCTTTGTTAAAAAAGCATGTTTGTGACCACTTGCAGTACCAAAAGTTTTTGCACCTATGTGTTTCGCAATTTCTAATGCTGCAAGTCCCACACCACCACCTACATTGTGTATTAACACTGATTCGTTGGATTGTAATCCCCCCATAGCGATCAGTATTTGATATGCAGTAATGTAATTTACCAAAAAAGCGGCACCTTGTTCGAAAGACATATTAGGTGGTTTTTCGTAGACTTGGTCGATCGGAACATTTACCTGTTCTGCTTGACCATTAAATTTTGTAATCGCCACAACTTCTTTACCTAACCAAGACGAATCAACGTCAGATGAAACTTTATCAATTATCCCAGATACTTCATATCCAACCGTGCATGGGTATACTGGTGGATTTGGATAGGAACCCATACGAATCATGACATCTGCGAAGTTAATTCCCGCTGCCTTTACTGCAATTCGAACTTCACCTGAAGTAGGTAATAGGTCTCGCACCTCTTCAATCTTCAATACTTCCAAGCCACCTTTCTTTCGAGTGACAATTCTTCTCATTAAATTTCCTTTCCATTATTCTATTTTTTATAGAAACAGTAGAGTAGATGATCAGAATAACATATAGGTTTTGAGGTGGCTTGAATGAATTCGGGATGACTCCCAAAAAACTTAAAAAAAACTAAATGCCGAAATCATTCAAGCAATCTATCAATCAATGATATATCATTGGATAAATTGATTTTATTTTAGGAAATATAAACTAAATGTATTTTGGACATTTCGCAGTAGCAGTTGCCATCAAGGCAAAAGAACCAAAAGTTCCCACCTTACCTATATTCATTGGTGTTTGTTTCCTTGATATTTTAAATGCATTCTTTATCTTAATTGGTATTAGTCGAGTGAGCCCCAACTTAGAAGCATTACCGTATTTATTTTATAATTTAGATTATATTGATTGGGATCATTCACTAACAATGGCGTTGGTATGGTCTTTTCTTTGGGGTGCTTCATTTCTTAAAGATAAAAAAATTGCATTGATCGCATTTCTTGCTGCCTTTTCCCACTTCCTTATCGATTGGCCTATGCATAATTCAGATCTGGCTCTTTACCCAAATTCTCATCTTCATTTCGGATTAGGACTATGGGGTAAAATGGGGATTTGGGCTTGGGTTGGAGAAATTTTCTTTAGTGGTATCTTGCTAATTTATGCATGGCAAAAGTCGACGACCTATCGAAATAATTTAAAATGGCAAATTATTTTCCTTTGTCTATTAGCATCCCAACTCTCTCCTTGGCTTTCCCCAATGAAGTTTGCAGCTACATTATCAGAACCTTATGCACATTTAATGCACGCTTATTTGATGTTTGCAGGGTTTCTCGTCCCACCCGGAATCTTTATATGGCTTGACTCGCTTTCCAAAAAGGAAAAAAAGGATCCCATTTAGTACATTGTTCTTTTTATCAAATTCTTTGACCCCGAAAAAAAATTTACATTGCATTTTAAAAATCTAATTCAATCCTACATTCCTGCTAGATCCCATTTACGTTGATTTGGCATAGGGAACCCTTTTATGGATTTAGATCAAACTGGGATTATGTATCTCTGGAATAGTCGGGTTATGTATGCAACGAATGCAATGCAGACAGATTTCCACGAACATTATGCAGCAACTTTGGCTATCTCCATTTCTCTTGAAAAAAAAATCCATATTGAAACAGAAACTAACTCAGGTGATTACCGAGTGGCTCTCGTTGGACCAAATACTTTTCATAGAACGGTAGCGCCTGGAGTAGAAATGATTGCGTTGATCATTGATCCTGAAACTTACGAGTATGGTTCCATTGCAGATCGCACAAAAAACGGATTTGTTAAAGAATTTGAGATTTCCCCTTTCGTTCCATTAAAATCCAAACTTTGGGACTTGTATTATGGGAATCTTTCCAACGAACAAGCATGGGAATTACAACAAGAGTTATTAAGATCTATTTTCCCTTTTGAAGTATTACCTAAAAAAATAGATGAAAGGATACTAAGGATTGCCCATAAAGTTCGAACTGAGTTACCTAATACAATTCGAATGAAAGAAATTGGAAAAGAATTTTCAATATCCGATGATAGACTCGTACGTTTATTTAAAGAATCAATGGGCATCCCACTGAGAAGATATCTTTTGTGGGTGAAACTATTAAAAGCCAGTTATCTTTTAAAAAATGGTATCAGCCTCACGGAAGTAGCGCATGCCGCTGGTTTCTCAGATTCGGCACACTTCACAAGAACATTCAAAGAAAATTTTGGGTTTGTTCCCTCACTCTTCTTCGGTCATTTAAGATCCACTGAAGTCCGATTTTGCGAAACAGAGTAAACTATGTTGCAAACTGAAAATAAGGCAAACTGACTTCTGGTTCACGTATCCTTTGTTTGACGAGGAAGGTTTTGATTTTTCCTTTTCCCTTGACTTCAATTTCACCTCTTTCTTCCAATTCAAAATCGGATCGGATTAGATCTGCCGTAGATTCCGTAATTTGGATTTCGTTTGGTAGACCATGTGACTCCATCCGGGAAGCAAGATTGACCGCATCACCCCAAATATCATAAATAAATTTTTTGGTCCCAATCACACCAGCAACTACCGGACCAGTGTTAATTCCAATCCTCATACTAAGTTTGGTTCCACTTTTTCCAAGCCGCAACCTTGAAAGAAGAGATTTCATATCCCAGGCCATATGAGTCGCAAGTAAAGAATGGAATTGATCAGGCGCAGGTAAACCGGCTACTGCCATATAAGCATCTCCAATGGTTTTGATTTTTTCCAAACGATACTTTTCCGCGAGGACATCAAAATAAGAAAAAATTTCATTTAAAATGCGAACCACTGCTTCCGGTTTCATTCCTGAAGAAATTTGAGTAAAACCGACAATATCTGCGAATAGAACAGACACCTCTGGATAACTGTTGGCAATTAATCCTTGTTTTTCTTTTAACTCTTCTGCAATTGACTTTGGTAAAACATTTAACAGAAGTTTTTCGGCTCGCTCTTGTTCATTTCGTACCTTTTCATATGCATTTGCAATTTCAATTCGTGAGTCTTCATTTTCTTTTAGAGTGGATCGAACTTTGCCAAGAACTAGGTTATATCTCTCTGCAATTTGGCCCACTTCAGTAAAAGGTTCTACAGGAACATCAAGAGTTAAATCTCCCGTTTTATGTTGGTAATCCATTGATAAAAAAAGATCAATGAGTTCTGTTGTGGCTTTGTGTTCAGAAATATTTAAACCCATCCTTTCTTCTGTTTCATCCACTCTTAGATGGTAAAATCGATTGATACTTTTGAAAATAAAATAGGAAACACAAAAAGCAAATAAACCAATCACAAATGCACCCAAAACTTGGATGAGTAAAAAATCCCCTCTTCCACTTGTTGCACCTAACTTTTCTAAATCTCCAAAAATTCCCACTGCAAAAGTTCCCCAAAGCCCACCAACAAGATGAACAGGAACCGCACCAACTGCATCGTCAATTTTCCATTTTTCGAGTAATTTTTCAGCAGGAATCGTAAGTGCTCCAGCTATCATACCAATCAACGCAGCTTGAGCTGGTTCTACACAATCGGCACTGGCTGTGATGGAAACAAGCCCCGCCAAAGATCCGTTAAGTGGAGAAATAGCCTCTGGATATCCTTTTACAAACCAAGTCAAAAACAAAGCCACCATCATCGAAAAACCTGAGGCTATAATGGTATTTAAAATTACGATTGGGACAGATCCGTTAAAAGCCAGTGTGCTTCCGCCATTAAATCCCATCCACCCAAACCAAAGAATTATTCCACCTAACATTGCCAAAGGGAGATTACTTCCTGTCACAGCTTTGGAAGGTTCACCGTCTTTGAATCTTCCAAGCCTTGGACCCACTACAAGAAGGAGAGCTAAAGAAACCCAACCACCCACACTATGTACTTGAGTGGATCCAGCAAAGTCATGAAACCCTAATTGTTCCAACCAACCTTTGGATGTTTCTGTAAATGTCCCACCCCAAACCCAATGCCCAACAATTGGATAGATGATACCGGAGATAAGAGCAGTGGCGAGTAAATAGGATGGAAACTTCAAACGTTCTGCAACAGCACCAGAAACAATCGTCGATGCTGTTCCGCAAAACATCAACTGGAACAAAAAGAAAGTGGGAGGCCAGGCATTGTCCTTAGGAAAGTTAGGCAAAAATAAATCAGTACCTAACAAGCCATAAAAGGATGACCCAAACATGATTCCAAATCCGAAAAGATAAAATAGAAGAGTTGCAACACCGAAATCTGCTATGTTTTTTATCGCAACGTTGATTGAGTTTTTTGCTCGAGTCAATCCAGACTCCAATACCAAAAACCCTCCTTGCATCATCAACACAAGACCCGAACAGACAAGTACCCACAAAATATCCAATAGACTTTTTTGAACCGACATCCCTACCCTCGAATTCTATTCCATTTTTTTGAAAGACTGAAATGGACCTGATTCTATGAGATGGTGACTATTTTTTTTAGATCGGCAAGTCGAATTCTAAGCAATCTCACCTAACAATCATTTTAAAAAACAAACGAGTCGTTCTAAGAATATATATTTTGTTTATAATATAAGCAACTTGCTTGTTATTTGTCCCTACACCATTTACGCTGAGTGTGACGAAGTGCCGAACGAAGCGGAAATCCTTTCCCGAAGGAAAAAATGGAACAAAGAGCGGGTTCGCGTTTCAATAAAATGTTTGTCACCAAACAGAATCGAGGCGCCACACAAAAAAAGAAAAATTACTTTTTTATTTTATATTTTTTTAATAAATAAAGAGATTCTTTCCAAAAAATGCAAGTAAGACCAATCGCAATAAATGAAAAAACAAATACCTCACCTAATTCGATAAAGGCGTTTAAAGTTTCTTCATGACAGAGATCAATTGCAGAACCTGCATAAACAGCACTAGCCGAAACTCCAGTGGTTACGTTTTGATTGGTATTCAACATTATAAATGACAAAGCCGGATTCTGGATCGACGATATTTTTGTTAGAAACAATACCAGAAACAAGACTGGATTCTTTGGAATTTCTAAAGGTTTCGTCACAGAAAACACGTAGATATTCCCAATCATCTGAAGAATTGATGACAAGAAGAGTCGAAAAGGTTGCCGTAAATACAACCATCAACAAAAGAAAAAATAAGTAGCAAAAGAGAAAGATGATTTAGAAACTTTCATCAAAGTTATATCCTTTTCTATTTGTTTATGAACGATGGAACTGAACTGGTACAAAATCAAGAAACTCCAAACTAAAAATATATGAAACTGACCGTAAAGGTAAAACCAAATAACAAACAACCAGGATTAGAATTTTTATCCGAAACGGAATGTATTGCGCGTTTGAAGTCACCACCAGTGGATGGGAAGGCGAATGAGGAATTAATCGAAGCACTTTCGAAACACTTTCATGTTCCGAAAAAGAATATCTCTATTCTGTCTGGACTTTCTTCCAAATCAAAATTAGTTTCTATCCTTCCAAAAGATTGAGAAACATCAACCATTCATACTAAAAATCCATTAATTTTTCTGTTCACAGAATCTAAGTAAATTACTAAATTTGTAAAATTAAGAGTTCTTTTTGCACTCGCAGTATTTAATGAAGAAATCGAACACCCTTCTAGAAACAAAAAATCTTGGAAAAACCTACCAAGTAGGTGAGGTGCCACTAGTCGCCCTTCATTCAGTCAATCTTAAATTCAATGAAGGTGAACTAACAGTCATGTTAGGTGCATCTGGTTCAGGAAAATCGACACTCCTCAATATTTTGGGGGGACTTGATACAGCCACCACCGGTGAAGTTTTTTTTCATGGGAAAACTTTGGCTCTCGAAAATGATGAGGGACTCACACAATATAGAAGAAATTACGTTGGTTTTGTGTTTCAATTTTATAATTTAATCCCAAGTCTTACAGCAGAAGAGAATGTTCGTTTGGTGACAGATCTATCAAACCATTCTATGACACCTCTAGAGGCATTAACACTTGTAAAACTTGCAGATAGAAAAAATCACTTCCCGGCTCAACTTTCTGGCGGGGAACAACAACGAGTTGCAATAGCTCGCGCCATTGCCAAAAGACCAGAACTTTTGTTATGTGATGAACCAACGGGTGCATTGGATTTTAAAACAGGAAGAATTGTATTAGAAGCCATCACTGGGATCAACCAAGAACTAGGAACAACTACTGTTGTGATCACACACAATGAGTCTATTGCTCAAATCGCTGACAGGATTATTTTAGTAAAAGATGGAACAATTGTATCTGACTCAATCAATCGTCATAAAAAACCTGTATCCGAGGTTAGTTGGTGATCGGCAGAACCTTAAATCTAAAACTTCTAAGAGATTTAAAGGCGATGACCATGCAAGGACTCACTGTCGGATTGGTGATTGCAGCTGGAATTAGTTATTTTTCCGCTTCTTGGGCGGCTTACTTTTCGTTGTTAGATGCCAAATTAAACTTTTACAGCAAACAAAATCTTTGCGAAGGATTTGTTTATTTAAACAGGGCCCCTTCTTATCTTGAGTCCAAAATACGGGCACTCCCAGGGATCTCCGACTTTGAAACAAGAATTTCAAAAGAAATTGTTTTAGATTTTCCAGGTGAGACGTATCCTTCTGCAGCGCAATTAATTTCGCTACCCGAACATACAAATACATTATACTTAAAAAAAGGGTTTTTACCAAAACAAAACCAAGATATAGTGATTAGCGAAAATTTCGCCAATGCAAATCAATTAGAACCTGGCTCGATTCTTTCTTCCATTATTGGAGGGAAACGAGTTTTTCTTCAAGTAACAGGAGTTGGGTTATCACCTGAATTTGTATATGTCTTTAGGCCTGGAATTCCTATGCCGGATGATAAACATTATGGAATCATTTGGATGAAACGAGAAGCAATGGAAGCAAACTTTAACTTCGAAGGTGCTTTTAACCAAATTATTTTCCACTTTGCTGCTGAAGGAGAAGAAAGGTTACGTACGATGCGAGACCTGGATGTTCTTTTGGACGAATACGGAGGTTTAGGTGCAAAGGAAAGAAAACTTTTACCTTCTGATTCCTTTTTAAGTGATGAATTTAGACAACTTCGAACAACAGCTGTATTTTTACCTGGGATTTTTTTAGCAATCGCTGCTTTTTTATTGCACATCATATCAAATCGACTTATTTCAAAAGAAAGAGAACAAATCGCCACGTTACGAGCGCTTGGTTATACTTCCCAAGACATCGTTTTCCATTACTTGAAGTTAATCACCTTTATCACAGCATTGAGTAGTTTACTTGGAGTGATCATTGGTTATTATTTAGGAAATGCGATGACTGGCCTTTATGGAAGATTTTATAAATTCCCACAATTGGTGCCAATTTTCCCTCCCCTACTCGCTTTATTCAGTGTTAGTTTTGGGATTCTAATTGGAGGAATTGGTACCATCTTTTCCTTACGTACCATCATAAAACTTGATCCGGCACAAGCGATGCGACCTGCACCTCCAGGAACATATACAATTTCTTTTTGGGAAAGTTGGATCACAGATCTAAGAACCATCCAAAGAATGGTTTTTAGAAATCTATTTAAAAGACCAACTCGAACTATCCTTACTATCTTAGGTTTATCAACTTCGATCATGATTATGATCATTGGGAATTTTATCCAAGATACCGTTGGCACATTACTCGATTTACAATTTAATACAATCCAAAGGGAAACACTTACTTTAGTTTTTAGAGTTCCCGTAGAAGATTCTATATTGTTCGACTTAAAAGAAAAAAAAGGTGTTTTTATAGCGGAGGGACAACGTTCCATTCCCATCAAAATTACTAAAAATAGAAAATCCAAAGATACAGTTTTGACGGGTATTTCCGATAATTCCGATTTAAGACGAATTCTAAACCATGACCTTCATCCCATTAGTATTCCTGTTTATGGAATTATGATGAATACTGAACTTGCAAACAAACTTGGGATTCAAAAGGGAGAAACGATTGTTATCGAAACTTTGGATGGAGAAAAAAGAAAAATTCCCGTAACTGTTTCTGCTTTCGCAAATGAAATTTTAGGCCAAGGCGTGTTTATCACTCGAAATAATCTCAATCGGATGTTAGACGAGGGTAGTTTAATCAATGTAGCTTTGTTAAAAACAGATCCAATAGAAGATAAAAATTTAATTGAAGAATTTAAAGACAATCCATTAGTGATAGGTTTGTTTTCAAAGTCAGCAATCCTCACTGCATTTAAGGACGTGATGCAAAGATCTCTCCAATCAACGTCTGTTGTTATTTTAATATTTACAATTATCATTTCGATTGGCGTAATATATAATACAGCAATGATCACTCTATCTGAACGAATTTATGAACTAGGAAGTTTGCGAATTCTGGGATTTAGTTTGAAAGAAGTTTTTGAAATCATTGTTTGGGAACTCACTTGGCAAATTTTGGTGGCGATCCCTATCGGATGTTTTTTAGGAAACAAAGTTGCCAATTTAATATTAAACAGCAACGAAACAGAAGGATTTAAAGTTCCTGTAGTAATTTTCCCATCAACCTACTATTATTCGATCCTTCTGGCATTATTTACTGCAGCAATTAGTTTTGTAATCGTTTATCGAAAGTTAAAAACAATGGATTTATTAAGTGTACTCAAGGTAAGAGAATAATATGACAAAAGAAAAAATTTTAGAATTAGTTAAAACAAAAAACGCTAAGATCGCCATTGGTGTGGTACTTTTTTTAGTTATTTCTTTTTTGATTTTAAAAAAAGATCCAAAACCTGTAGAAGTTTCGGTTGTCGCTCAAGGTGTTTACAAACAAATACTCTCAGTTCAAGGTAAAACAAAAATAAAAGAACTTTATACAGCCTATTCCCCGGTAAACGGTGTTATGCGGAGGGTGGAATTACATGCTGGAGATAAAGTTTCAAAGGGAATGACCTTAGTCACTGTTGACTGGGACATCATCAAAGTAGTAAAAGCAACTGCAAACGGTCAAATATTAAAAGTATATCGCGAAAGTGCGGGTCCGGTCGCTATGGGTGAGCGGATTTTGGACTACGGAGACATTACCAAAATTGATGTATCTGCTTTTGTCCTATCGGAAGATATGCCTGACTTAGACCTTAATGATAAAGTTTTACTTACTGGATTCGGAGATCAAACTTTAGAAGGGCGAGTGTCTATCATAGAACCTTCTGCGGTAACTAAAATTTCATCCTTAGGTGTGGAAGAACAACGAGTTCCCATATTCATTGAATTTAATCCGCCACACGGAATTGGTGATGGTTATGAATTAGAATGTAAAATCATTCTATTTGAAAAACCAAATTCAATTGTCATACCGACTTCTGCATTGTTTCGTGAAGATGAAAAATGGGCAGTGTTTACTGTTGAAAAAAAGAGAGCCAAACTTCGATTTGTTGAGGTTGAACACCAAAGTGAAGGAATTAGTATGATTAAAAATGGTCTTTCAGTTGGGGAATCAGTGATACTTTACCCCGGTGATACAGTGGTCAACGGAACTAAAGTCGTTCCCGAATAGGAACACTTGATTCTTTAGGTAAGGTGAAAAAGAACCTTGAACCCTTACCTAATTCACTTTCCACACGAATACTGCCACCATGTTTTTCGATAAATTCTTTGCACAAAATCAAACCAAGAGCAGTACCTCTTTCTCCAATTGTACCTGGCATACTCGTTTGTTTGGCATCAATACGAAATAACTTTTTCTGAATCTCCTCGTTGATACCAATTCCAAAATCAGTGATACAAATTTGAATGTCATTTTCTATAGATTCAGCTGAAATCCTAACTTCAGCATTAGGTTGAGAATACTTAACCGCATTGGAAATTAGATTTCTAAGTATAGTTTCTATCATTTTTTCGTCCGCATAGGCAGTTGTATTAGGATCAACAGAGTTCTTTACTATTATGGATTTGTTTTGAATCGAAAATGAAACAGAAGCTATTGCTGATTCTATGGAGCGATATAAAGAAATACTCTCTGGAAAAAAAGCAATTTCTCCGGTTTGCGATCTTGCCCAAGTGAGTAAGTTTTCTAAAAGATTATAAATTTCACCAGAAGATTGAAAAAGAATACTCAAATCATTTTTTGTTCGTTTTAAGGGTCTTGAATCTAAATCTTCTAAAATCATACCAGCAAAGGTATTCATCCCGCCAATCGGGCCTTTTAAATCATGTGCAATGATCGAAAAAAATTTATCCTTAGTATGATTCAATAACTGTAATTCGGAAAAAAACTTATTCTTTTCTATTTCAGCTTTTTTTCTTTTATCAATGTTTCTTGAGACACCTAATATACTAATCGAACCATTTGGGTTCCATTGAAAGACTGTATTTGCTTCGATCCAAATTGTTGAGCCATCTTTACAGTATTGTTCCACTTCGTCGCTGAACGGTTTTCTCTCTCCTGTTTCTCTAAATTCTTGGATTCTCGACGGCAATACATCCATGATATATTTGAAAGATGTTGGTGTGAACGAATCTTGTACTGAATGAAGAACTGCTTCTTCCGATGTAAAGCCTGTAATGTTAAGTACCGAAGGACTGACATATACATACTTTTGGTCGTCATAATTTAATACCCAAATGACATCTGAAGTATTTTCAGCAAGCAAACGGTATTTCTGTTCACTTTCCTCTTGGCCTTTAATGAAGATATCGATGCACATCATCAAAAACCCAAATGTCATCATGACAGAAGTTACATAAAAAAACAAATAAGTGATGTCTTGAATGGGTCCTTTTCCAAATGCTATTTGCGAAACAGAAACATCAGCAAAAGTATAATACAAAAAACGAAAAAATAAAAAGATGCCACAGGCTAAATAGAAAAAGGCTGCAAAATGACTTGATAGTCTTGCTTTTCTATTTGCTGCTAAGATGGTTTTAGAAGACAATATGAGTTGAATGGAAGCTGCAAAAGATATTAATGAAATTCGATATTTTGGTGCAAGATCAGAAAAATGGTGTAATACCAACAAAACAAATACTAAAACAACTGAGAAAAGTCCTGACTTCCACATTGTCTTTCTATCAAACATTGATAGTATGATGTTATTAGAATAAACGAGTGATAAAAGTATTAGCGAGTTCCCTGCGCTGATAGAAATCCAGTCCGGGATAACACCGCGAAGAGCTCCCATTACTACCCATCCTAGGGCCTGTAATAAAGTGGCAATTGACCAATCTTTAACAAAGCGAAGTCTTTGGAAATAACCTCTCGCAGCAAACCAAAGTCCCCCAGACATTAGCAAACACCCAACGATGTTTATAAATACAACTGTGCGAGGGTCTATGTTCATTGAAGTTAGGAGAAACCCGAGATTTCAAATAAATGTTTTTTAAGTCTGTAATTTTATCAACTACAAATGAGGGATGATAGGTGAATTTTGCTAAGCTTTCAAAAGCACAATCTTAACTAAACAAAAATTAGGTGATCAAAGAGAATCCAAAAGATATGACAATAAAGATTCAAATTCCTTTTGATTAGCAGGATTCAGTTTTGCTTTTTGTTTTTTAGGAGATACAAATGAGAACGCAAGTGCATTGCCATGGATAAAATCGATTATGATGTTTAAGGTTTTTCCAATATCGGCTTTAGGAAAATTCTTTTCGATTAAATATTTTAACGTTTGATTAAATGTCACAACAGAAGGAAAACCATTATAAGAATTTTTAATAAGGTATAGAGACAATCCTGGGTAGTCGAGAAATAGATTCCAATATTCATATAAAATTATTTTTAATGTTGTTTTAGATGGTTTGTCAGCAACAGCAACTCGGTCCTGGAACCGATTAAAGATTTGTTCTACCATGGCATGAGTTAATGCATCTTTATTTTCGAAGTAATGGTATACAGCCATCGGGTCCACACCTAATTTTGTAGCTAATTTCCGCATACTAAAAGATTCGTATCCGTCTTTTTCACATATTTTCAGACCAGTTTGAATTATTTTTTGTTTCATTTTTTGAAAGTATATTCTACGGTGTAGAAACAAAGGTCTACACCGTAGAATAATTCATATAATGATAAAATATAAAGCATTTATTGCAAGCAGTTTAGATGGTTTTATCGCAAGAAAAAATGGGACACTCGATTGGCTCACTTCCGATGAATTTAAGTTAGATAACGATGACTTTGGATATTCATCCTTTATGAAAGGAATTGATTGTATTGTTATGGGCAGGGTTACCTTCGAGACTGTTCTTGGCTTTGAACCATATCCTTTTGATTCTATCCCTGTTTACGTTTTTACTCATAACCCCGATTACAAATTTGAGACCCAACATCCAATTTTTATTTTTAATGGAACAATTAAAAATTTAACGGCTACTTTAGTAAAAAAGCAGATCAAAGCCGCCTATGTAGATGGAGGGAAACTGATTCAGCATTTTATCAACGAACAGGCGCTAGATGAAATCACAATCACACGTACACCAATTTTACTTGGCTCTGGCCTTCCTCTTTTCGGTGATTCTGCCCAAGACCAAAAACTAAAACACATACGAACTTTGACTTATCCCAACGGATTTGTTCAATCCACTTATCATCTGAAGTAACATGAACTTTCTGAAAGAAAACTTTTGGAAATTCAATCTTTGATTGAAAGAAAGTGGAATTTGTGTTAGAGATTTTAGGACAAACCCACAAGCCCGCCTCCACCACCCTATTCAGGGCGGGGGCTTCCCCAGGCTAATGAGACATAATGCAATACATCCAATCCCCCCAAGACCCCAGACTCGCGGCATACCAACTCCTCAAAGCCAAGGAAGAACCTTCCGATAAATTCATCGCTGACCATGAAAAAACGGCAGTCCGCCTCTTAAATTCCTCTCTTACTGTGGAATCTGTTTTTTGTATGCCCAAATACTGGGAAAAACATAAAGATTTAATCCTATCCAGGTTGCCAGATGTAAACAGCTGTTTTATTGCCAACAAACAAGTGTTTGAAGATACAATTGGATTTTCCGTACACCAAGGGTTTATGGCTGTTGGTTTTCAAAAATGGACAGAATTGTCCGAAGCAACTGCACCAATGTTATTTGTTAACTCGATCGTCGATAGTGAAAACATTGGCTCAATTTTACGGTCCGCAGCTGCATTTGGTATCAAAACCGTTCTCTTTGACAATAAATCCGCATCACCATATCTACGAAGAAGTGTCAGAGTGTCCATGGGATCCCTTTTCCAGATCCAATTAGTTCGTATACAAAATTCAACCGAAACACTAACTTCTTTCAAAAAATCAGGACACACAATATTATCTCTTAGCCTTCCTAGAGAAGGGAAAGATTTATTATCAAAAACTAAATCAATCTATGAGATAGGAAAACAAACAAAATTTGTATTGGTACTTGGTAACGAAGCAGATGGAATCGATTCAAACATTCTGAATCTTTCAGACAAATTAATATATATTCCGATGAAAAATCATATCGATTCTTTAAATGTATCTCATGCTTTCGCAGTTGCATTATCGCATCTGGTTGGTGAGTCTTCTTAATTTTCCCAATCCCAAAAAAAATCTTTGTTTGTCATCTCTGGTTCTATATCATTTTGATTTGAAACTTCAATCGACTGTTCTTCTAAATCCTTTTTAGCTGACTCCAAATCCAAAGTTTCTTTTAACCAATATTCTTCAGTACCAAAATGAGGGAATAAAGATGGAAACGAAGGATCTTCCCACCGTTTCGCAATCCATGCTGCATAATGAATGTATCTAATGATTCGTAATGGCTCCACCAACTGTAACCAGTTTTCATCAAACTCTGCAAACATTGTGTAACCTTGTAAAAAGCCGAATACATCCTTCTTTCGATCCGATTCACCTAACGGAAGCAACATCCAAAAGTCTTGCACTATGGGTCCCACCAAAAAATCATCAAAATCCAAAAGACTATATCCTTCAGATGAAACAAGTAGATTCCCTTTATGGCAATCTCCATGAATTCTTTGAAAAGGAATTTGATATTCTTTCACTAAAGATTCAAAAATTTCAAATGATCTAAGAGCCGTTACCCGATACCTATCTTCCAAAGTTTTGTTCGGGATGAGCCCCTTTTCTAAAATAAAGTTTAATGATTTTAACCCATAAGAAGGGATGTCAAGTGTGGGCCTATGAATCGACCCAAGTTTTTTCCCTAACGCATGGACTCGACCGAGAAGTGCACCCACTCTTTCTAAGTCACCTCCGGAAATTTCTTCCACGATCCGACCATTCCGTAGTGGCCAAATGGCAAAATAAATCCCTGACCATTCAAATAAAGTTTTACCCTCTAAAGTGATTGGAGTTAATACCGGAATTTCTTCTAAGGAAAGTTCTAATAAAAAGCGATGTTCTTCTAAAATTTCATCGTAAGTCCATTTACCTGGTCGATAAAACTTTGCTACAATTCTTCCTGCATTGGATGTTTCAATATCATAAACACGATTTTCTACACTATTTAAGGGATAAAATCTACCTGTTGTTTCATATCCCAATGACTCCATAGCACTCAGTATGGAATCAGGCGTTAGTTGGTAAAAAGAATGGTTAATGTTCAATTTGATAATTTAATTGATGATTCTGTTCCGACCTGAGGACTTTGCTTCATATAATAATTTATCAGCTGTTCTAAGAATTTCGATTGGATTTTCGACTTCAGAAATATCTCCTCCAGCAACACCTCCACTGAAAGAAACTTTAAATTTCTGACCAACCTCTGATTCCAATTCAATGTTAGAAACTTTTTCTCTTATCTTATCCAAAACACGCGCCGCATCTGATACGCCAGTTTCAGGAAAAACGATGACAAACTCTTCCCCACCAAATCTGGAAATAATATCTGACTTTCGCAAACAAGACTTCAACTCTGAAGCAATTTTCTTTAGAACAATATCACCAGTCTCATGCCCATAAGTATCATTTACCTTTTTAAAAAAATCGATATCAATCATAGCCAATGATAAGTTATGTTTATGCCTTTTACATCGTTGAAACTCTTGCTCTATCCTTTCTTCCATATAACGTCGGTTATACAAACCGGTCATTACATCACGGATAGCAGTTTCTCTAAGTTGATCATGTAAAGATTTCATCCGAAGAGCGCTAAAGATTCTCGCCAAAAGCTCAATCTCTTTTGCTGGTTTCGTGATATAATCGGTAGCACCTGCTTCAATGGCAAGTTTTAGGTTTTCAGGTTCAGTATGGCCTGTAACCATAATGATAGGAAGCCAACCCACTGGAGAAGAAGAGAAAATTTCAGAAATCAACTCAATACCGGAACCGTCCGGTAATTCCCAATCCAAAAGAACCACATCAATTTGATCCTGACTAATGATCGCTCTTGCATCAGAAAGAGAGACCGCTTCAATAGGAACATAACCATGGTTAGAAATCCATCGATTGAGAAGTTTTCGTTGTAATTCCGAATCTTCTATGATGAGAATTTTTTTTCCTTCTTTCTCCATATTCCTAGGGTTTTATTTTTTCTTTTTTTTACCTAGTATTTTTTCAACTTCACCCTCTTCTAAAGGAACTTTTACTACAGTTCCCCCTTCTTTTCGGATTTGATCCATATCAACAACGGCTCCAGTCAGTAATCCTGCGGCTTTTTTCGAGCCATCCTTCACACCATAGACCACCCACTTCCCACCTTCAAGGGATAACACTAAATACGTACAATCCGCAACTGCCAACACAGAATGTGCGGACATATGCGAAACAAATTCATAACTGAGTACAACTCCTGAACCAATCACAATGCCGCTGGGAACACCAACTGCTTTTGTTAACTGGTAGACTCCGTAAGTTGTCCCGGTTCCAAAAGCTGCCGTGGTGCCTACAACTCCCACAGCTCCCGCCGCAACTTTCGTGGAGGTATAAGTCACTGCTTGTGCCGTTGCCGAAGCGCCTGTAAATGTTGCCCCTGTAACGGTACCGGAAACAGCAAGTCCACCACCAAGAACTGTCTGTGCTGTTGTGACTCCTACAAGACTCATGGGCGCTAAAATATATTTCCCCGATGATTCTGTCACAACGGCAGCTGTTTTAACAGAATAAGCAGATGTTTTTCTCGCTACGGCAGAAGTGACTTTTGCCCCTTTCTCCATAGACTGAACCGATTCTTTCAAAACGACTTCCGTACTATTCAATAAGGCACCTAACGCAAGTTCCACACTTGGTGCAGTGATATAAACAACACCTTTTCCTGCCAAAGTAAATGTTTCTACCAAACAATAGAGACTTGAACCTGCCGCAGTTGTAATGTATGCAGATGGATAAATGATTCCATTCCAAGTAACATAACCAACAGATAGAATTGTTATTTTCCCAATTGGTTTGATAACACTATCATAAAACAAAGCTTTCACTGTTCGTGAAAAAAACTTAAGAAGGGCCAAAGGAACACCTTCACCATCTGCAATCGATTCGATATCTGCCTTAGCTCGACCAAGTTCTTGCGAAGTATCCTTTCCATAAGAAAAAATAGTTTCTTTCCAAGTCCCAAAAATTTTTTCCGATACGGAAGATCGATAATCATCAATTTCAGCGAATCTCCGTTTCCAAGTTCCTGATTTAAAATCATCATAAGATTCATTGTATGAAGATTTTAATGCATCATCTAAATCCACATAGCCATACACCGTGGATTCATATACCTTCTGGAATTTTTCTTTGTATTCGTTGAACCTTTTTTTAGTTGATGGAGAATTGTCTTTTTCTTCTTTCTGATTCAATTGCATATTCGCCCAATCATCCCATTCTTTACGGGTGGCGATTGAGTTTTTAATCACCGCTTGGTGAGATTCAATGCCTCGTTCCCAAGATGTACCAATCAACCCATATGATTCAGCCACAGAACTGTACATAATAAATAACCCAGGTTTGGTGGCATTTTCATTCAGATACTGAATGGCTGCTTCTCCACCTGAGTTCAACTTACCCGCGGCTGACCAACTCATTTTGGTTCCATCTTTGACAATCACAACAGACTCTCGTGCTTTCAAAACGGACTTTGAAAATTCTTCTCCTGCGAACCCAAACCTTTGGTCCATAACATAGATTGTAGACTCATGAAAGGGAGGAATGAACTTGATACTTGTCCCTTTTACCGGAAGTGCCCCTTGGTAATAAAGAGACTTATGCCCCTCGAGTGCTAACTTTTTTGTATTCTTTAGTGGGTCCTCGGTCTTTTTATCAGAACCAGAACACTGAAAGAGTAAAATAAATAGAGTGAAAGGTAATAAAATAAATTGGTATGGTTTTGATTTCATTTTTCTTCAGACACCTTTGTTTTTGCGCGTTTTTTTTGTTCTTCGATCTCAGCGTCCAATACTTTCTTTATGATCTTTGGATCATCCGTTAATATCTTTACTTTCCCCGTTTTTTTAGCTTCTTCTAAATTAATCACCGATCCAGTGGGAGCATCTTCAAAAGGGGAATAATTTCCTTTTATTGTAGCGATCACAACACGAGGACCGTCATACATAATTAAAATTGGCCCATCCACAGCCGTAAGTAACAATTGAGATGGTAAAACGGTCATCGCAGCGTATCCTAATACCATCCCGGAACTCATCGCATACATACCTGCCTCAGCTGTACCTTTCGAAAGATCGTATAACATTCCTGTAGCGAAGGCTGTTGTATCTATGGTTGCACCACCCACAACACCAATGGCTCCTCCAGTCGTTGTGGCAGCAACAGAAGTTACTTGGTTGAATGCAGCAAGCGTTGTCCCACCTGTATAAGTCGGTATTGTAGAAGATGCAGATAGGATCCCGATAGAACTAAAAAGACCAGCTTCCAATGTAGGTGAAAGTACCCGATAACCCGTTTGCGTTGAATAATAAAGTACCACTCCCGTTGAAATCAAAGCATTGGATGAAAAATTCATAGTTTGCGAAAGGGGAACATACACTCCATTGACAACAAGAATCTCTCCTGTATTTTTACCAGTTTTCGCAATAGGCGCGATCATTACTTCTTTTAGTGCCACAGAATATCCTTGGAAAATATCTACGAGAGCCAAAAGAGCATTTCCTCGTTCACCTGATGCTTCATAATTTTTTGTAAACTCATCTGAAGCTTTTGAAAAAGAATCACTCCATGCAGAAATGATATTTTGAGAATTTTGTTTCAGAGTGGCACTAAACAGTTCGTTTAATTTCTTTGAAGAAGAATCTCGTTTCAATCCAAGTTCATCTAAAGTAGAATTCAATCGTCTGAAATCCGACTCAGCTCTCGGAACCAAATAAATATAACCTAGAACAAACCGAGATCCCGCTTCTTTAAAACTATCTTTCGAAGTTTTCCATTCCGTTTTGCTCAGTTGCCAAGCTGCATCGTAAATATCTTCTGTTCGACTAGACGAATCATTGATCCCAGAATTCACCCAAGAAGCAACCGATGTCATTGTGTCTCCCAGTTTTCCAGGATAATCAGAGCTTCTTTTTTTCATATGGACAAGGACCATCGCTTTGGCAACGCGAGCACTGATCCCTCCGTTCTCATAAACCAAATCCATACTCTTTTTTCCCGAAGGAATGACAGCCCATCCATTCTCCAATAGATTCTTTCTGGAACCATACGAATTGGCAGTTAAGGGAGCGATCTTTTTGAACGTTTGAGGTTTGTTATTAGTGATCACTGACTCACCGAAAATTTTATCTGTTTTTGAGGAACAAGAACATTGCAGGAATAAGGTGACAACTAACAAAAAGTAATATTTGATAGGAATGGGTTTCATAAGATGAGGGAATTCTATAGAAAGGTTTGAATTATGCAATAGAAAAAAACTTTCCCCTTGCTAAATCCATGTTTAGTGAGACAAAAATGCTACAATAGATTATTTACGTGACCCCATAGATTCAATTATTATCATTACAACTATGAAGAAATTGAACATATATCTTGCACTCATTGCCTTGGTATTGTGTGTCATCATCATCATCCGAAAAAATGATTTAACTCTAAACAAAATTGCCACCTTAATTGCGATATCAACCCCAACCGAAGTATTCGACTTTCAAGCTGCTGATTCAATCGCAAAACAAAAATTAAAGTCCAAATTTTCTCCTACTCCCGAATTTAAAATCCCAGGTTTGGATGGCATCAGTTATGAAGACTATAGACAAATTGAATACAAACCAGATGTAGCCATTTGGAAAAATCTTGCTCTCCCCTACCAACTACACTTTTTCCATCCAGGTCATATCTATAGCAATGGGATTCAAATTTATGAAGTGATCAACGAAAAACCAATAGAAATTCCCTATGATGCCTCTCGATTTAATTTTGGAGACTTACCACTTGCAGAAGATTTTGCAGAGTTAACTAAAAAACTTCATTATACCGGTTTTCGTGTTCATTACCCAATCAATCAAAAAGAAGTTTTGGAAGAGTTTTTAGTTTTCCAAGGAGCTTCCTACTTCCGGGCAATTTCCAAAGGCCAAGTATACGGACTTTCGGGAAGAGGACTAACCATCAACACTGGACCAAAAGATAAAGAGGAATTTCCGATCTTTGAAAGTTTTTATATCAAACGACCGAATAAAACGGATACATCCATTACCATCTATGCGATTATGAATAGCGAATCTGTGGTAGGATCTTATGAGTTTATTGTCAATCCAGGCGAAACGACTACCATTGATGTTCATACAAAAATTTATCTTCGCAAAAAAATCAAACGTCTAGGTTTTGCACCCATTACGTCAATGTATTTGTATGGCGAAGCGGACAATCCTATTTTAGGAAACATCCACCCAGAAGTACACGACTCCGATGGACTTTTAACACAAAACAAAATGGGTGAATGGGAATGGAGGCCTCTGATCAACCCCAAAAAAACCCAACTAACAAGAATACCACTAGATTCACCTTTAGGTTATGGACTCATCCAGAGAGATCGAAAATTCAAAAGTTACCAAGATGAAAAACTCAAATACCATTTAAGGCCTAGTGTTTGGGTGGAACCAAAAGGCGACTGGGGCAAAGGCAGTTTGTATTTATTGGAATTCACGACAAATTTAGATTCCGATGACAATGTCACTACCTTCTGGGAACCTGCTATACCACCTAATTTAAATGAAGGATATGAATTTCGATACACACTTCATTATACGGAAAGATCTCCCAAACAACATACCTTGGGAAAAGCATCTGCCTTTTATAGAGGAGTTGACCCACTCTTTCCAAAAGAAAAAGTTTTTACTCTGTATTTCACTGGAGATCACCTAAAAGCTCTCGATCGAAAAACCGAACTTGAAGTTATCATTGAGAATAATAAAATCACTTCCGATTCTATTCGTTATAAAATAGAAAAAATTTCGGAACTAGACCAATGGCGTTTACAAATCTGGTATCCTGCAACCACTGAAGAATCAGATTGGACCGTTTTTCTCAAAAATCAAAATCAAAGAATTACCGAAACTTGGATGTATCGAGATGGACTTTCCAAATAACAAAGATTATTTGAACGAATTTAGCGAAAGGACTCGCACCTTTTTGATTCTTGGTGGGACCAAAAATGAATTCGAAATTGTTGAAATTCTGAATGATTTTTTCAAATCAAATCACCTAAGTTTTTCTTTCCCATCAGACTGGACACTCTGGCAAAATTACCTAACCACCCACAAAATCCAAGAGGTTCAAAAAATCCCAATTGCTGATCGGTCTTGGCAATTTGGATCCATGATCCCAAATTCTTCTGACTGGAAACGAGATACAAACAAAACAAAACAATCCATTGTTGGATCCTTAAAACCATTGTTCATTATCGCATCCATCTTCCTATGGAGCCTTCTTTACTATATCATCATATTCAGGTTATTATGATCAAAATCCAACGCAGTTTATTTTTCTTAACTTTTATCATTCCTGTCATTTGGGGATTTAGTTTATTCATCGAAATCATTTCCTTTCGAGGAATTGAAATCACAGAATACTATCAATTCATCACCTTAATTTTTCTTTTGCCTATGTTATCTTATGGAGCAAACACAGCCTTTTTTGGATTTTTACTCTCACTTAAAAAAAATGGTGACCCACTACTCAAAACAACAAAAATCCCCGACAAAGAATTGGATTTTTCGGCTATAGAATCAATTCCCGTTGCCATTGTGATGCCAGTTTACGAAGAAAATGAAATTTCGATTTTCTCCAGAATCAAAGTAATTTTTGAATCAACAACCAAAATCCACAAACTTCCCAAGTTAGAATACTTTATCTTAAGTGACACACGAACACCAGAAAAATGGATCAAAGAAGAAGCCGCCTATATAGAGTTATGTGAATCTACAAATAATTTTAAAAACTTTCACTACCGAAGAAGGAAAAGCAACCTAAATGGGAAAAGTGGAAATATTGCCGACTTCTGCAGAAGATGGGGGAAAAAATATAAATACATGATCATCCTTGATGCAGATAGCCTCGTTTCGGGAGAACTCATCATCCAACTAATCGCAAATATGGAAAAAAATCCGAAAGCGGGAATCATCCAATCCAGTACAAAAATTTTTCGCACCACAACTTTATTCCAAAAACTAACCGAATTTTCTTCTTATTTATTTAGCCCTTTTTTCCTAAAAGGAGCAACCTACTGGCAAATCAATGCAACCGGTTATTGGGGACACAATGCCATCCTTAGGGTCAAACCTTTTATGGAACATTGTGCACTCCCTCACCTTCCAGAATACGGAGGAATTGGTGGAAAAATTTTGAGTCATGATACTGTGGAAGCTGCCTTGATGCGGAAAGCAGGATATGACGTTTACTGTGCCTATGAATTAGATGGAAGTTACGAAGAAAGTCCACCTAACATTATCGACGTACTCAAACGAGACCAACGTTGGTGCCAAGGAAATCTCCAACATTTTTGGTTTTTATTTGGTAAAAAAATACCATTTATCAATAGAATTCATATTCTAAACGGAATTTTATCTTATCTCAATTCGCCCATTTGGTTGTGTTATATCTTATTGAGTTTATGGAATTATTTAGAAGACAGCAAATATCTGAATTACTCCATGTTACCTGAAGAATATGAATTTTTTAAATCGCAAATTTATGATCCATTGTATCTAAAACTATTATCCCTATCCTTGGTTTTATTATTTTTACCAAGAGTCCTAAGTTTTTTTAGTCTACCAATCCTTCAAATTTTCAAAAAAATTCCGGCATTTCTCATGGAGACTCTTTTTTCCATTTTGATTGCGCCTATTTATATGGTGTATCATAGTATCTTTGTATTTTCAATTTTACTCAACAAACGAATCACTTGGGGCCCACAAAACAGGGATGCTGACTCAGGATACAACCTTACCTATATACTCTCTTCCTTTTTTGGAGTGACAGTCCTCGGATTAGCCGCTGCTTATATCAGTTATTCACATTCCACAATGTTGTTTGTTTTGACATTTCCTATCTGGGTTGGCTGGATTCTTTCAATTCCTTTGGTTATTTTTACAGGAAAAGAACATAAAACTTTTAATCAATTATTTGAAACAAAGTTTTGGGAAACAAACTTCGGCTTAATCAAAAACCTAGAAAATACCCTTGACTCGCATAAGAACAGTTATCTGGAAGGAAGAGAATTCTTCTTTGCACTTGTCCACCCAGTTTTTTTTCACCAACACAAACAACTACAAGGGAACAAAACTTATCAGTCAAAACTTCCAAAATCTACAGAAGAAGATCTTATTCAGTTATTAAAACAGGGTCCAAATTCCTTAGATAGAAAAAACATCTTACGAATTCTTTCCAACAGAGAGCTACTCGATTCTTTTTATTTAAAATTTTGGACATCGAAAAAAGAAGATTGGGCAGAGTATTGGACTACCATCTGGGAAGAAATCAACCCATCTTTTTTTCCATCAATTTCCAATAATAAGAAGAACGATTTAAATCTTCAATAAATCCGCAATGTCCACCTTTGGATTCAATCACAACTTCTAAATAGGAGGAAGGAGGAATCTCAACGAACTCTTTCCATGGAATCACCGGATCATCCATGGAGGTCAAAATCGTAGTCGGAACACGAACAGACTTAAAAAACAATTCATTCAAAGTATAAGAATCAAAATACTCATCTACAGATGAAAAATGCGAAAACTCTTTCACCATTTTTTCTGTTAGATGCATCACCGACTGATAATCATCCAAGTCATGAAACGAATACAAATGAGGAAATAAATTTGCTTTTTTTTGCAAAGAGACCTTCCAAGATTTCAGAAAGTATTTTCGCAAAAAAGGATGTTCATCCATTTTCACTGTGGCCCGCTTGGGATTTAGAGCGGGACTAAACGCAAAACAATGTTTTAATCCTGGGATTTGTTCTGCCTGTCTCGAAAGAGAGTGCCTACCTGCCATCCTCAAAACAAAATTCCCTCCTAACGAAAATCCAGCCAAATACACTGGCCCCTTAAAACCAGAAGTTTTTACAAGTGCGCAAACACCTTCATAAGACTCCTGCAACAAACTTCCGTTAAATATTCCTTCGTTCAAATGATGAGTATCACCATGATCTCTTAAGTTTAGTCGGTAAACCGAAAACCCTTTTTGTAAAAAATGTCTGGTTGTCCGAACAATATAACTGGAATGAATGCTCCCTTCCCAACCATGTACGAGCACAATTAGACCTTTCGGATTTGGAACCTCATGAATTTTTGCAAGAAGTGTAGTTCCGTCCTTTGCCTTTACAGACTTCCACTCCCCTTTTACTGAATGGCCATACCGTTTGTCTGATTTCGATTTAAAAGAAGCCAGAAATGATTGGATCATAGCTCCGGAAAAAAAAGGTAATGGTTTAAAAAGACTCATAGCGGGATCACCCTACTTTCGCCGAATTAGAATTTTTTACAATAAATTATCCTCGACGGAACCCGCCAAAAGCTGTTCCAATTAAGAAAGCCTCGATAAAACTTAGGATCCAATATGAGATTTATACTTTCTTCTCTTCTTTTGTGTTTCATCGCCTGCCAAAGTTACACGCCACTAAAATCCGAATGGAAAACCGTAGGCGATACAGAAGTGTTTTATGCAGCTGTTTCTGCAAAAGCAAGCCAACAAGCCATTGAATCGGGTAGCCTAGCCATGAGAAGGAGCACTTGCTTGAATGCAACAAATCTCCTCTCCACTTCCCCAAGACTTACCTCCATCCTCTTAGAACAAGAGTCTGTCCAACTAGATGAAGTAGAAACAAAGGACTTAGGTCGCCTTATCTCTGCTCATAAAATCAAACCCAAACAAGACTCGTGCCAATCGGAAAATAGCGGTTATTTTTTCGCAAGTCCCGCATGGGAAAACTGCCAATGCCTCTACACCATCGAGTACCCAGGTGGGAGAAAACAATTCAGACAGGATCTAACACAAATAAAATAACTAAACACACAAGGAAGGCAAACCAATCCTTATCCTGGATTTGCCTTCCAACGTTTCCAATAGACCAACTGCAACCCACTCAGTGCCTCTGGGCCACTCAGATCTGCAAGAGACATCCTTGTCGAAAAAGAAAGTTCCCTTTCGCACCAATTCAGAAACTCTTTCCAATCTGTTTTCCTTACGTTTGCCTCAATTCCTTTATGTACTTTTTTATTTAATTGGTATTTATAAGAAGGCCTCGTATCCTCTGTGGACCCAGACTTGGATGAAACTCCGAATCCCACTTGGACAAACAATCCATCGCCACGTGTCTCTTTTGTTTTCAAATCCGATTCAAGGCCTGTCCGTAAAAAGATTGGTTTTAAAAATCTTTTTCTTCCATCAAATCCGGTTTGTTTCAATAACCCTTTTTTTTTGAGCTCAGATACCAGTCGAGAAATTGTATCTTTTTTCAACCGCAAAACTGTCCCCAAATACTCGTTAGATGCAAAACATCCACCACAAGCATCCAAAGACACAATCTCTGCATATAACTTGGTTTGATTTGGAGTAAGACCCAAATCCTCCATCCACTTGGCGACCCAAACGCCCGTTCTTTTTGATCCATTCATAACGACCCCTGCTATCCAACACAGGCCTTCGGCGTCCAAAATTTTTTTTGGATTCGTTACAGAAGAAAGATAAACCTTCGGCACTGTAACATACGCTTTGGAAGTTTTAACAACGTCCATTTTTGGAATTCATTTGAATTCCAGGTGATGTATATAAGCGGAATAAATTGTGGAAGACCGCTTTGGGATTTAGGGACACCTCCCCTACCCAAGCCTCTATTAACATTCGATTCCGATTTTTGTCAAGTATTAATGTGACATAATCCCAAGCCGAATTTGGTAACAAAAAAGAGGATTTGTTGGAACGGGGTAGGGAACAAAAGAGAGGAGAGAAGTCTCTCTGAACTGCTTCCACACAATTCAGAGAGTTTACATCACCCGGTTAAAGGGGTTACAAACAATCTAACAAGATTACAAAAATAGTACAAGGATTTTTCTATTCCAAAACTCAAAAAAAACCTCCAGCTACTCGGGCGCATCGAATCCCTTCAATTCCAAACAGATAAGAAAAACGACCAGGCTCTTCGCTCCAATCTTTCGTTTCACGAAAGGATTTCCGCTGCGATCCTTTGCGCGTGGCACCCAAGATAAAAATTCAAAATCCCATATCACCACAAAAGAAGAAAGTACGCCGGCGTACTTTCCAAAAATAATCCGTTTTTCGGAATTTTCATTGCACAAAGAAGAAGCTTTCACAATCTAATTTTGCAATGAAGATCATCACAGTTGCCAACATCAAAGGCGGGACTTCAAAATCCACCACAGCCATCCATCTAGCCTTAGCTCTTTCCAAAAGAGGGAAAACTTTAGCAATCGACATGGACCCACAAGCCGACTTATCCGACTTCTTTTTCCCCGAAGAACCAGTTGAGTTTTTCGATTCAGGAAATACCCTTTCTGTTCTAAATGCAGAAACAACTTTGAGCGAATCTGTCAAAGCTTCCAACGATATAGATGTGTTGCCATCCATCATCGAACTTTCGGATTTAAGTTATTTAGCCTCAAAAGACTTTTCCATGATCCCTCGCCTCAAAAATATCTTACTCAAAGCAAAATATGATTACGTAGTAATTGACACCCCCGGATCTGGTTCCTCAGAAAACATTGCGTCTTACTTGCCAGCCTCCGTTATCTTGGTTCCTGTCACACCATCCAAATGGGCAGTACGAACTGTGGCCCAAGTCCTAAAAAAAGTAGATGAAGCGGAAAGATTTGATGAACAATCAAAGAAAAAATCCGTTATGATCCTCCCCTCTCAATGGGGCACTTCTCAAAAACAAATGGATCTACTTGAAAAACTCAACACGATCAAAACATTAAAAATTTTAGAACCTATCCCAAAAAATGACAGTATTCGGGACCGAACCGAAACTGGGAAACCTCTACAAGAAGGAAGCGCTCCTTGGAAAGCTTTCGAAACTTTAGCGGAGAAATTAAAGTAAGGTACGCCGGCGTACCTGGGAAATTTTATGAAAAACAAAGCAAACTATAACCCGGCAGATATACTTTCTAGAGCCACTCAAAGAACATCTTCTTTAAATCCATTCCTAAAAGAAGAGAACACAGAAAATCATAACGCAAGTGATATCCCGATCGACCAGATCTTAACTGAAAACAACCCTAGAAAAACATTTAACGAGTCCACCATCAGGGAACTCGCAGAATCAATTTCTCAATATGGACTTTTACAACCAATCGTGGTTAGAAAAAAAGCAGGGAAATATGAACTCATCAATGGAGAAAGAAGATTTCGCGCCCACAAACTTCTAAAAAGGAAAACCATTTTAGCGATTGTTAAAAACGTAGAACAAATCGATATCTCCAAGTTGCCCGAAATCAAACTAGTAGAGAACTTACAAAGAGAAGATTTGTCAGAATCCGACCTTGCCCTATCTTTACAGGAATTAAAAAGTAGGCATAAAGAAACCAATGAACAATTGGCAAAACGTATCAACAAATCAGCACAATGGGTAAAATCAAAAATTGCTCATGCAGAAATCTTAAAAGAAACAGCGCCAAATTCTTCTGTAGATAAAACCCATCCAATCTTCCAAATACCAACAAGTTTGTTTACAGAAATTGCACCACTTGATGTTCCAAATCGGAAAAGAGCAATCGACTACCTGATCAAAGGGCTAGAAAAAAAAGGTGATTTCCCATCCAGAAACGATTTAAGAGAGTTTGTTCGCCCCCTAAAACCAAATAAACCTAAACCAACAAAAACCAAACTAGGAAACTTAGATCTAAAGGATCTAAAAAGCAAATTGTCCAAAATAAAAGAAAAAATATCTCAACTTCAAAATGAAAAAACCATTTTAGAGGAAACCATTCGCAAATATAAAAAATAAACTTAAAAAAGGTCTGAAACCTCCGTTACGACTTTCCCCTCTTTTTTTTTGCAGTGTGAAGAGAAAAAAACTTGTACTTCTTTTCGAAACAATCAAGATTGTATTTAGATCCTTAACCGGGTTGAACAATAAAGCCCTGGGAAGTGTGGTAGCGACCCGGGGCCATTTCCCCCACCTTTTCCACTTTTCATCCTTCTTCCCCTAATGAGACATGCTCCGAATTATGTCACATTTTTCTCTTGACGAAATTTTTAAATTTGTACATATAGGGAACGTTCGGGTCACACAACCGGACACGGCTCTACCACAACGCCGTTATTGTTCAAACCGGAATTTCTAAAAAAAGTTCCGAAAGGACGTTCGTAAGAACTTCCAAATTTTCTCTTCTCTTGTTGGACCGAAGGTTTGTTTTTTAAAAAAATCAAACTCATTCACGGGAGTAGGGGAGGTATATCCAAAAGGTATATTGGCAAAAGACAACCAAACGCTCGTAGCCGGAGATGTGTTCGTTTGGGAAAAGGAACCTAAAATGAAAACAAATCGAACAGGAATTTGGATTCCCGTTTGGATTGAGAACTTAAACTTATCTCATAGCCAAACAAAATTATATGCTGAGATTGTCTCTTTACATGACAAAGGTGGGTGTTTTGCATCCAATCGTTACTTCGGGGAAGTTCTTGGTCTCAAAATGGACACAGTTTCTAGACTGATTACTTCTTTAAAAAAACTAGGCCTTCTCGAACAAACAGGATTTGACGGAAGAAGACGTTTCTTAAAACCCCGCTTTGCAAAACAAAACCAAACGGGACTAGAATCAAAAGAAGCTTTGGAGAAAAATCCAATGCTAACAAAACAAGAAGAAGATCGACCCGTAAAAAAACACCAAGTCAGGTCCTTAAAAAAATCCAATGCAGGATGGGAAAAAACTGCGTTCCCCTTAGTAAGTACATTAAAGGTACAAAAAGAAGTACAAAAGAAGAGTTCGTGGGAAGAATTTAAAATTTGGAGCGAAAGATCTTTGTCAAAGTCCACCTATTTCCAAATTGCAAGTATTCAATCTCCTGATTTTTTACAAGGGGCATCTCGTTTGATTTGGAAGAATTGGATGGAAAAACAAAAATCCTTACAACACATTCAAATACAATATGGCCCGTCTTTTTAGATTTTACCTTTAAGGAAATACAAATGGAAGTTTATCAACACATCAAAACAGGAAATTTTTATCTCAAGTTAGACGAAGCAAAAAATTGTACAAATGCCAACGACGGACAACAGATGGTATTCTATTGCGAATATGGTAAAGAAAATCCAATGAAATTTGTGAGAGATAAAAAGGAATTTTTAGAGAAGTTTAAGGTGATAGAACTTTCATAAAAACTTAAATTCTAAATCGAGAATCGTAAGATGTCTTCTGCCATTTCCATTTTTGTTTTTTTGAGGTTTTTACTTTCTGTTTCGGGGAAGTCAGTTTCAATACATAAATTGCTATATCCATGTACAAGGGACCAGGCCATTAGGGCAAAACTTCTATGGTTTTCTTTTCTACGTTTCTCTTTCAAATAAAATCGACAACCTCTGACAAGGATGGCATATGATTTTAATTTAGATTGTTTCAGAATTTTAGATTCACTCGTTCTTTTTGTTTGAAACATAAGCCGATAGTAATTTGGATTTTTTACCGCAAATTGAATGTATACCAATCCCAATTTTACAAAATAATCATCAGGATTTCCTGAAGCTTGAGGAACTTTTTTTTGTAAGGAACCAAGTCGATCAAATCCAATCGAAGACAAAATTTCTAAAACTTCTTCTTTGTGTTGAAAATGCCTATAAACAGCTGCATGGGAAACTCCAGAAAGAGTGGCAACCTCCCGGAGAGAAAAGTCAGAAGCTCCCTTCTTTTGTAACAATTTATGGCAGGATTTTATAATAGAATTTTTTAAATCTCCATGGTGATAGGAAGATCGGCGCACAGTCTAATTTTGAAAAATAAGTTACCAGTGGCAACATTTTTATTGAAATATTGCAGAGAAATGTTACTAGTGGTAACATATGGAGGTTGTTTTATGCAAACACTTACAACCGAAGAAACCCAAAAAATTTTAGAAGACATGACTGTTAATTTCAACCATGGCGGAAGAAAAATTACAGTTCCACCGCCGATATTTCTCGCCATGAAAGCGGAAATCCTTTCCTATACAAAAGGAAAAAGTATAACGGTTGCCTTTCCTGTTTCCCTAGACCAAACCAATCCAATGGGAATGATGCAGGGTGGAGTCATCGCAGCAGCTTTTGACAATGCATTTGGACCATTGAGTTATTTAGTGGCAAAACGTCCGACAACAACAATTGATATGAATATTCAATACATTCGCGGAGTTGCAGTGGACCAACGTGTCATTGTAAAAGCATCAGTTGAAGCAAAAGGATTTTCAACCATTCATATGATAGGAGAGATGCGCACAGAAAAAGACAAACTTTTAGCCACGGCAACAACCAATCTGTTGATTCTTAAAATTCCGGGAGGAGGGGAATAGTTAATCTTTGTAGTCGTATCTTTCTAAAACCATTTCAATGATCGTTGGTGTGCATGTAGTGGTATCATTGAAATGTTGGCTCATGATGACGCCATGAAGAAAGGTTTTAATTAGGATCATTTCTTTATCCGGTTCTTTGACTCCATAGGACCGGAAACGTTCTCGCATCGCCTCTTTGAATGGAGCAAAACGTCTTTCCACATTTTCCAACATCTTTTTCGAAAGTGAGACTGATCCAGGTTGGAAAAGACATACAGAAATCAAAACCATGGTTTTTCTTTCTTCTTTTGCAAATTGGATCGAACGATTAAAAAATTCCCTGACATATTCTTTTGCGGAAAGATTAGGGGGGATATTGCTGTAAAATTTTTCCTGTTTTGCGAGGTGGGAATCGATGATTTGTTCAAAAATCTGGTTTTTGCTCTTAAAATAGTTATAAGCAAGACCCTTGGAAATTTTTGCATGGTTTGCGATCATTTCCATGGTGGTTTGAGAGAACCCATGTTTTGCGAACAAAACAATCGCCGAGGCAAGAATCCTTTCTATGGACTTCTCCCTTGCTTGCTGCTTTTTGTTCTCCGATTTTTGAGATGTCTTAATGGGCACTGACTTCACCGTTCTGGTTCTTTCGAATTTCGCAAACACTTTTTAATCCCAATTCGAAGAGAAAGGGGGGTTAGAATTCACTTGGAAGACTCGAGGCCATCCAGTTTTTGGTCTGTATGAGTTCATTTGCATCCGTAACAGTACTAAAACCAGCCAATATCTATTTCAATGGAAACGTTACCAGTCGGACGGTCCTTTTTCCTAATGGGGAAAAGAAAACCTTGGGAATCATGATGCCTGGTGATTATGAATTTGGAACCGACCAAAAAGAAATTATGGAAATCCAATCAGGAAAACTTTCCGTTTTATTACCAGGATCCGAAACATGGCTACAAATCGACGGTCAATCCGTGTTTGAAGTCCCTGCTGGATCCAAGTTTAAATTGAAAATTGAAACTGTAACAGACTATTGTTGCTCTTACGTTTGATCTACAATTTCCGCAGTTGGGGCATTGTTCTTAACAGAATTGATGCCACTTTCGCAAGCTTGTTTTGAAGAATAACCTTCGCTAGATGCGATGATTTCTCCATTGGCAGCTTTCAGGCGGAAGCGGAATTCTCCTGCTTTGTCTTTGTAAATTTCAAATTTTGCTGACATAAACCTTTCTCCTTGATTTGCCAAAACTATCGATTGTTTGGAGATTTTGGCAATACGTTTTCTTTCTGGACTCGATTTTGAATTCCAGCTAGTGTCATCCTTTCAAACACTGTCCTTAGAACCGTTACAGTCCCATGATCCCCGTTTGCAGAATTAAATTATTTCTATTCCTGCTGGTTTTTATTTCCTGCGGTAACAAGTTCCCGGAACGCCCTCCTATCCAATTTACATTCGAATCCAAAACAACAGAACAGATCTTGATGGGGGAGGTTCTTTGGTCCAAGGTTCACGAAATGAAGTATCATTTTGGGTATTGGAAACCATCCGTCTGGGTAAAATTTGATCTGGTGAATCCGGAAGAATCCACGAAGGACTATATCCTCGAATTAGAATCTCCTTGGGTTGATTCCGTTTTATTGGTTTGGAAAGAAAATGGAAAAGTGATTGAGAAACGATTTGATGGTTCTGCTGCTTTTTCTTCAAGAGAACTGCAACACAGAAATCCAACTTACCAATTGGCCTTGGAACCTTTGGAAACGAGAACCATTTATGCTCATATAAAAAACTCAGGGATACTCAATGCACCATTTCGTATTTGGAAGATAAATTCTTTTTTTGATAGGATTGAAAGAGATTATGTTGCAAATGGAATTTATTTTGGGATTATATTTGCACTTCTATTATATAATCTATTAATTTATGTTAGCGTAAGAGAAAGAGCCTATGTTTATTACTGTTTTTATCTGACAACTTTAGGAATTAATTATTCCTTACTAGGCGGTTTTTTTAAACAGTTGTTGGTGCCTGACTTAGGTATATCCATCAAACCTTATCTTTATGTATCCGTGAATGCTTCTTTGACCTTTGTTGGTTTGTTTTCTCTCTCCTTTCTGAACCTAAAAAAGGTCAATCCTTGGTTGGACCGGGTCATACGTTTGAGTGTGCTGGCCTTCGGATTTATGTCGGTCCTTGCATTTTTTCTCCCGCATAATTGGATGGAAGTTTCTTTTATATATACGTTTCCTTATATGTTTTTACTACTTATGTCTGCAGGAGCTTATTCCTATAAAAAAGGAGTAAAGTCGTCTTTGTTTTTTCTTTTGGCATGGTTTACTTTGTTTGTCGGAGTCATTGTTGATTCTTTAACAAAGGCTTCGCTGATTCCGTTTTCTACTTTTGGTAGGTATGGAGTTCAAATTGGGACTGCTTTTGAAGTGATTTTATTCTCTTTAGCTTTGGGTCGTCGCCTACGTTTTTTATTAGAAGAAAATCTTTTGGCAAAAAATGAGCTAACAACGATTAAAAAAGATTTAGAAACAGCAAGAAAAATTCAAATGCGGATCCTTCCTGACCAATTGCCAGAGAATGAAAATCTTTCCGTGGTTGTTTCCTATTCCCCACTTTATGATGTAGGTGGAGATTTTTACGATTTTTTTGAGTTCAATGATGGTTTGGGTTTATTCATTGCAGATGTGACTGGTCATGGTGTAAGTGCAGCTTTGGATTCATCTACTGTCAAAATCGCATTTCGAAACGCCAAAGAATATAACAAGTCTCCCAAAGAATTAATCGGAGCAATGAATCGGTTTTTATGTACAAGCCTTCATGCTCGTTTTGTCAGCGCCGCTTATCTCTATATCGATTATGAAAAAAAGAAATTGAGTTTTAGTTCTGCAGGGAACCCTCCATTTGTAATCATTCGAAATGGAGAAATAGAATCATTCGAATGTCCTGGCCTGTTGCTCGGTGTTCGTCCAAATTATCAATATGAGGAACGAGAAATTAAATTGCAGGAGGGCGATCGAATTTTGGTTTTTACGGACGGATTGTACGAAAATTTAAAACCTGATGAAGAACCTGAGGCTATTTTGTTTCCTGAAATCATACCGATTGTAGGCTATTCTCAAGAGTTGTTTCATCAAAATCTTTTAAATCGCCTTTCTCGGATGAGGCAAGTTTCTAGAGACGACATCACTCTCATTTCTCTCGATATCACTCGAAAATAATGCCTTTATTGACGATACATTTTCTTCCCATTTAAATAATTCTTGCATAAATTGTTATTTTTTGTGCAATTGCCTGCTAACGAATGTCTACATCCGATTTTTATTTCAATACAATAAAGAAGAATCGTTTCTACTTATTGGTTTTATTTTTTTGTTTTTTGCCTTTGGCTCTTGTTGGTACTTTTCCTGAATACTTTTATCGTGAGTTCGAAATTGGGTTTTTTTTAGTATTCCATAATGTTACGGAAATATTTAGCGTTATCGTTTCATTTTCTATTTTTGGTCTAGGTTATTATTCTTATTCTCAAAGTCGTAATGCTCATACTTTGTTTCTCGGAGTTGGATTTCTTGCAGTGGGACTTGTTGATTTTATGCATACCTTAGGTTATAAAGGGATGCCTGATTTTGTGACTCCAAACTCGGGAAACAAATCTTCTCAGTTTTGGATTTTTTCTCGGATGGTTACGGCAATTGTATTGCTTTGTGCCATATACATACAGCCAAATACGAAGTACAAATTAGTAAAGGAAAGGGTTCTTGTCTTATTTGCCTTCTTCATTGTCGGAGTTATTTTTCTTTTGGTTATTTTTTTCAATGAATGGATTCCGGATACTTATGTACAAGGGAAGGGTTTAACTCCATTCAAAAAAAATACAGAGTTTGTTATCATTGGAATTTTATTTCTCTCTCTTCTGCTTTACCGTAGGGCTAGTTTCTATACTTCCAAGAGACAGCTACAGTATTATTTATCTGCGTTCATTGTTTGTATTTTTAGTGAAATGGTTTTTGCTTTTTATACAAGTGTATATGATGTTTATAATGTTGTTGGGCATCTCTATAAAATAGTTGCCTTTTATCTAATATACAAAGCTGTTTTTATTGCAGCAATCAATGATCCTTATGAGAAATTAATAGAAACGAACCAACTCCTTTCTGAGGAAATCGAAGAAAATAAAACGTATTCGGAAATGATTAAAAAATCTTTGCGAGAAAAGGAAAACTTAATCGCAGAAATTTTTCACAGAACGAAAAATTCCATTCAGCTGGTACGTTCGATTTTAATGATCCAAGCTTCTGATTTTCCGGATGATAAGAATATCCAATCTATAGTGGAAGACACTTCGATCAAAATCCAAACCATGTCCTTGGTTCATGATCACTTGTATGCAAATCAGGATTTAAGTGAGATCAAAGTGTCTGCTTATTTAGAGTCATTGGCTGAGATGGTCAAACAAGCCTATCCCCCCGTCGGAACAGATGTTAAAATTAATTTTCAGGTTGTAGAAGGGGCCTTGCTTTTGGACACAGCTGTTCCGCTTGGGCTAATTTTTACAGAGATATTATCCAATAGTTTTAAATATGCATTCCGAAATCAAAAGTTAGGTGAAGTTTTGGTTCGTTTTTCTTTTGAAGGGAATGTTTGTCATTTCGAATATAGAGACAATGGTGTTGGGTTACCAGATGGATTTAATTTAGAAAAACAAAAGAAATTGGGTTTGAGTTTGGCAAAGATTATTGCGGAAAAACAAATGGGAGGAACCTTGAGTATCGATGGTACCCAAGGTTTTCAATTGAAACTTAACTTCCCAAGTGATTTATACAAGAGAAGGGTCTAACTCCTCGGTAGTATGATTTAGATATTCTCGAGTTAGTTGGAACCAGGTTTCTGATTGTGGAATGCCAGGTTTTCTTTTTCCAAACATTTGTAGAATCAAATTGCCTTCATTGCCAAAGACTTCCACTGAAGTGACAAGTCCATCTTTGGTAGGTTTGTCAACAATCCAAACTGATTCTATTTGATCCGTTCTTAAGTGAAGGTTAAATTCAGGATCAAGAACATTGAACCAAGGTCCCATGGGCTCTAGTTTTTGTATTTTACCTGTGTGGATTTGAATCATTCCGGGATTTCCAACAAAAATCATAATGTCCAATTCCAGTTTGCTTGTTTTTTCCATTAGGTTTAGGAAATCATTCGTTAGGATTTGAAAAGCAAATTTCCCATTTGCGGCTTTTAGAGAAAATTCTCTTGAGTAGCTAAATCTGCGGAGTAAAGAAAAAAAATCATGTGTGTCTTCAAGTTGGCTCCAAGCTTTCAGAAACTCGGGTATGTCTTTTGGATCGTTGGTCTCTAGTTTGATGATTGTTTCGGCAGATGGTTTGGTAAAGGTTTGTGTTTCATCTACGAATTGAGTCATTATGAATTTCCAGCCATCGAGTTCTGATTTTTCTGTTTGATAAATTTTATGAACTGCTTCACCTTTCGAGTCAAAAAACTGGAAACTACGCATTAGATTGTTTTCTCTTGGTTCTTCTACATAAAACCCATACTTCCAATCTTTTAAGAAAATTCTTAAATCGATATCTTCTCCTACTGCGAGAGCTGTTTGCCCATTGACGGAAACATTTTTGTAGATTCCTTTTCTTTCATGTACACAAGATTCGTTCCTGGTCAGAGCCATCACATAGCCTAGGTTTGGTGTATTCAGCAAAAAATTTGCCCAATCCGGCTTCATAAGTTTGACTGATGGGCCAAGCTTTGTAGCAAGAAGTTCCGCTTCGCTTACTTTTAAATGTTTGGCGGCATCTCGAATTCTCAGTTTGGGCATTTCTTTGGTAAGATTTTCCCATTCTTGTTTTAAGTTTTCATTCATATTGCTTCTCCTATGATTTCTGGAATGATAAAATTTCCTTCTGGTGATGTTAAGATCCTTGCTTTCATGCCAAATGCTGTTTCTAAATTTTCTAAAGTAAGAACCTCATTGGGTTTGCCAGACTTTATGATTGTTCCTTTGTGAAGTAAGGTGATGGTATCTGCATAAAGAGCTGCTAAATTCAAATCGTGTAGAATCATGAAGATCGCATAACCTTGATTTGCCATGTGGCGACAGACGTTTAAGGTTTTATATTGATTGGGAATGTCTAAAGCGGAAACAGGTTCATCAAGAAAAATATACCGAGGAGGTGTTTCCCAGACCTGTGCTAAGATTCTTCCAAAGTTGATTTTTTGTCGTTCGCCACCAGACAGAGTAGAGTAGTTTTGTTCTTTTTTGTCCAAGGAATTTGTGATCTTTAAACAAGTTTGAACAATTTCTTTGTCTCTTTTTGTGTTTTTTTCATGAGGGTGTCGTCCAAGTTCGATGACTTCTTCTGAGGTAATGGGAAAAGTAATTGCCGTTTCTTGGGTAAGGACTGCTCTTTTTTTTGCCAGCTCACTTTTGGGATAATTTTTTAAATCGATTCCATCCAAATAAACATTCCCGTTTTTTAGGACTAGGTCACCACATAACGCATGGAAGAGGGTTGATTTCCCAGCACCATTTCTTCCAATAAGAACATGTAGTTCTCCCGGTTTGATTTCTAATTCAATTTTAGAGAGAATTTGTTTGGAACCAATCTGATAGTCTAAGTCAATTGCTTCAATTGTCATACATGGGGCATCCTTTTGCGAATCAGACTAAGGAAAAATGGAGATCCGAGGAGGGCGGTAGCGATCCCGACAGGAATTTCGGAAGGAGCGATGATGACTCTACAAATTCCATCTGCAAAACATAACAATCCACCACCTAATAGATACGAGGTGACAAGTAAGTATCGATAATCCTGGCCTATTGCGAGTCGGACTATATGCGGAACAGCGAGGCCAACAAACCCGATGTTTCCTACTAGTGAAATGCAGGCTCCTGTGCTCACCCCTACAAAAAGAATTGCGATTGTTTTTAGCAGTTCAGTAGATACTCCAAGGTGACTTGCTTCCCTTTCGCCTAATATGAAGACGTTTAACTGGTTTGCTATGAATGGACTGACAAAGATTGGGAAAATTAAGAAAATGGAAAAAGATTTTAAGTTGGGCCAAGAACCTCCACCAAGACTTCCCATATTCCAAAGTGATAGGTTTCTTAGTTGGGATTCATTTGCGATGTAACTTAAAATTCCGATGGCAGAATAACAAATCGCATTTACTGCGATACCTGACAAAAGTAAGGAAAAAATATCGGTTCTTCCTTTTGATTTTGCAAAAAAGAAAATTAAAAAAGAAGAAAGAATCCCGCCGATAAAAGAAAATAAAACCACGCTCCATATAGAATGTAAAAATGGAATAGATGCTCCAAGGACAATTGCGATCGCAGCAAACAAAGAACATCCAGCTGTGATTCCAATGAGGCCAGGATCTATGATTGGGTTTCGAAAGAGCCCTTGTGCTAAAGAACCAGACCAAGCCAAGGACCCTCCGACCATCAGACCAAGTAGGATCCGCGGAATTCTTAGTTCAAAAAAAACTCTTGATTCTAAACTTTCTTTTTGAAATAGATTCTCCCAGCTGATACTCATTGCTCCAAGTAATGAAGATGAAATAGCTGAAAGAATTGTAAAAATGGCACAACCAAGGATGAAGATAAATTTTTTCTTCATTCCATTTGTTTCCATTTCTCATTTAATGTTTTTAATGTTAAAGGTAACCTTGGCCCAAAACCTAATAAAAGGAGGTCGTCTACAACTATGAGGTTCTTTTCTTTTCCCGCTCTTGTAAATTCCATTCCGCTAATTTCCCAAATTGCTTTTTCTCCTCCAAAACCTAGAGCTGATTTTTCTGGCATAAGAATGATGTCTGGATTTGCTTTTGCAAGAGCTTCACTAGTGAGAGGTTTGTATTCGGAAAATTCATGGATAACATTTGTTGCACCAGAAAGATGAATCATTGCGTCCGCAGCAGTTCCTGTCCCTGAAATAAAAATAGAACTCGGATTTCTTGAATAAATAAAGAGAACCTTTGCTTTTGTTTTATTAATTTTTAGTTTCTGAATTTGGTCTTTAATGTTTTTGGCTAAAACGTCTGCTTCTTTTTCTTTTCCAAAAAGTTTTCCAATTTCTAATACACGTTTGGCTGGAGTTTCCAAAGTAAATTCATCAGGGAAAAGATGAAGAGGGATACCTGCATCTTTTAAATTTTGGATTGTTGTTGGAGGGCCTGCTGATTCCAATCCGATGATTTGAGTTGGTTTTAAGTTTAAAATTCCTTCTGTAGTTAAAGTCCGTTGGTATCCGACACTGGGAAGGGAAGTGGCTTGTTTAGGAAAGTAGGAGGTAGTGTCAACGGCAACCAACTGACTTTCTAATTTCAGTGCGTAAAGAATTTCAGTCACTGTCCCGTTGACAGAGATGATACGACTGTTTGTCTCTGCAAACAGAGATAAAGTGAAAAGGGAGAGGGACAACAAGACAAGAGATCCCTTCGTGATGGCTGTTTGGAATTGATTCATGGGCCCAGGATTGGAGGGAAGAGCCATCTGTCAACCATAAACGATAATGAGTCTCAATATAAGAATTGACAAGAATCGGACTAAAAAGAATTTGAGAATCAGAATCAATTAAAAATGGGAGAGCACCTATGAACAAGCTCAAAAAATTCCTTACCTTCACCTTGGCCTCTTGCCTTGCTATGACCTTCATTTCCTGCGAACAAGAAGAGAATGCTGATAACAATACTACCTTTTTGGGACTCTTAACAGTTTCACAAGCAATGACAGATGCAACTAAGCGCTGTGAGACTACGATTGATGGTAATTACATTTCTGGTACTTATGCTGCTTTGTGTACACCAACAGCTGGGCAGGGACGTTTCTTCCGTATCGAAGGAATGAAAGCTTTAGGAGATAATGGGTATTTTTATTTGTTTCTCGGTTACTCAGCAGCACCAACAAGTGCAACTCCTGCGGCAACAGGCCAATACTCATTTGTTGCAGGGAAGTCGGTATCAAGTCCTAATCCCTATGTTTGGTTTCGAAATTTAGAATATGGAAACTACCAAGGTGGACAGGCGGCAAGTGGTGCAAATCCAACTAACTTTAGCTTATCGACTGACCAAGAACTATGTGTAAGTTTTTCCGGAACAACGACTGCTCCCACAACTTACCTTTGGGTAACTGGTGTCAGTGGTGCAAACTGTAAACTAACAAATACACTTCAGAAAGAAAATGCAGTTATAAATTATTCTGCATGGCCTTCTTCTGGGAACGTCATTCCTTCTGGAACCCAAGCTTACTTCCGTTTCTCAAATGTTACATTGTTAACTGGAGCTAAAATTGTTGTTTCTTCGGAAAGCATCTTATAACGAAAAGAACTGGTTGCCGAAGATGATTCGGCAACTAACAAAAAGTGAGTTTTTATGAATCAAATAATACAATCGGTGAAACGAGTTACGGTTTTTGGGTACTTTGTCTTTTTTAATATTTTTTTAATAAATTGTTCGATGAAACCGAAGGCAGAAGATGATTCTGCTGCACTTTTGTTTCTTCTTACAGGTGGGAATTCAAACAACTTACCTTGTAGCATCCCGGCAAACGCTGTGAATACTACAGGATCTTATAATACTATTGTGAATGCATCTTCCGCATGTGCTTGGGTATATGTTAGCTTAAAGTTAGATGGAGCGCTTGTCGATTCTTCTGCACAATGGGACCTTGCTTTCAAAAGATATAATATAGAAACCAATAGCGGCACAAGTGGCTCAGGAAGTGGGGGAGCTTGTAATTCAGGATCAACAAATTTTTCCGCTACCTTTGATGGTTCTGAATGTACGGCAGTGGTAGATGTAAAGTTATCCTCAGCAGGAGGAGGTCCTGTGTCTGCTTCTTCGGAAAGTATCAACCCGGTTATGGCTGCACCGCTTGATTTAACTCCAATGCCTGCTGGTTATGGTACTTGGTATACGTATGCAGATACAATTTTGACGGCAAAATTGAATGTATATATCGTTACAGGTAGTGAGGGTTCTAAATATGCAATACAAATGTTGGATTATTATAGTGTAGCTGGCACCTCTGGGTATCCAAAATTTCGTTGGAAGAAGTTATGATCCTTCCTTGCGAATTGCTGTTTGGTGCTAATGATGTCTCAATTTATCTGTAACCAAAAGTCCAACAAAAAAGGTTTCATGTATTTTTGTTGGGTAATTTTTTTATTTATGATCGTGCCGTTTCATTTATTCTCACAAACCGTTTCGCCCAAGGAAGATGCAGAAAATCCTGGGCCAACAAACAACAAGGAAACTACCAAACAACAAAAACATGGAGAGTCTGGGGTTCAACCAAATGAGGTTAACGGGGATCGATCTAATATAATCACAGTCACTGGAACAAGGCGTAGGAATTTGCTTAAAGATTCAACGATCACAACAGAAGTGATTACTCGAAAAGATATTGATGCGATGGGAGCAAGAGATCTATCTCAAACTTTAGGGAATGTTCCTGGAATTGAAGTAAGGCCAGCGCAAACAGGAGAAAGGGGACAAACTGTTCGGTTGCAAGGATTATCTGCGCAAAACGTATTGATACTGGTGGATGGACAAAGAACAACGGGAAGGTTTAGTGGATCAATTGATTTAACAAGATTTAAAGCAGAGGACATCGAACGTATTGAAATTGTAAAAGGAGCTTCTTCGGCGATATATGGGTCCGATGCGATTGCTGGAGTTATTAATATCATCACTAAGGAAGCGCAAGATCCATTGTATGCGGAGTTCCGAACTTTAGGTGGATCTGGCAGTGAAAAGTACTATGGTCCCTATACGGAATTTCGAAATTATGCATCTGTTGGTGCAAAAACTGAGAAACTATCAACTTTGATTACAGTGGGTTGGCATAAAGGGGAAGGATATGATTTAACACCTGATGCTACTCCGGGACCAAGGAACGGTCGGTATGCCTCACTAGCCCTAGGTTACAATCCGTATCCTGCAAATACGTCTATTGTTAATTCCTATTTATTTGCTACAAGATTACCTGGTTATACTCCTCCTCTTGAATCTACATCTGGCAGTGCCTTTAATGATATGAACCTATCGAATAAAACTGTTTATCATGCAACGGATAACTTAACTTTGACAAGTCAGTTTTATTATCGACATTTAGACCAGTCGGCGGTGGATGCATCACCACCTCGAACTGTATATGATCGCAGAAATAAAACTCATGATTTTATGGGTGCATTTAATGTAGATTGGGTTGCAAACAAAAAGATAAATGTAAATCTTAATGCTAACTATTCAAGGTTTCAGGATTTATATACAACGGACCAAAGAAAAGCGGACGATTTAGATTCACAACAACGGACTGACAATGCAGTCACTGAGTTTCGGTCAAGAGTTGATTATAAAATTTCTGAAAATCATGTGACTTCAGTTGGAGCAGAGAACCTACAAGATCAAATTTCATCTGCCCGAATTGCGCCAGATTGTCGAAGAACTTATCCTAATGTCTGTTATGAAGATTTTAATCCAGAGTTAACCAAGGGACAGACAATCAATGGGAATGCCTATCGTTTCCGAAATGCATTTTATGTACAAGATGAATGGCGAGTATCAGATAAACCAAGAATACAAATTGTTCCTGGAGTTCGTTATGATCATGATTCAATTTATGGTGGGGAATGGCTTCCTAAACTTGCAGTTCGCTACGATGTCACGGATCAGTTTCGATTTAGAGCAGCCAATGGACTTGGATATAGAGCACCAAGTTTCCAAGATTTATATTTTAATTTTTTAAATCCTGGAGTAGGGTATCGAGTTGTTGGGAGTTCAAATTTAAAACCAGAACTTTCGAGAAGTTATAATTTTGGTTGGGAGTGGGATATCACAAAAAGGATTTGGTATAGCTCCAATTTGTTTCATAACAACGTAGACAATTTAATTGGATTTAGAACCAATCCGATAAGAGATTCTTCTGGACTGATGGTTTACCAAACATCAAATTATCAGAAGGCAACAACACAAGGAATTGAGTCTTCTCTCAACATTAGAATTTCCGAAATAGTTACCACAAGTGTCGGATACACCTATACAAATACAAAAGATGAATTAACAAATCTTCCACTAGAAGGCAGAGGCCCACATCGTTGGAACTTCAGCGTTCGATTGGATGAAAAATCAAGTGGATTGTCTTTGTCTGTATTTGCTGTAGTATTCGGAAAACAACCATACTATTGTGTAAAAAATCCTTTTTGGTGTAATCCTGATCTTCCATCCAACTTTGATGGATTGGAGGCGTTGTTAAATAACCAAGCACAAACTAACATAAGCAATTCGCTCAGTGCCCTTCCTGCAGCAGTATCGGATTATTGTTCGGAAAATAATTTGTCTTATTGCACAACAAACCCAACTTATGGTTATCGAATGGTGAATCCTCATACAAATCTAAACTTACGTTTGTCTCAAAGATTTTTTGGACACTTCCAGTGGTTTGTAGGTGTTGATAATGCATTGGATGCTTGGGATTTACAGTATAATCCACAAAGGCCTCGCTTCTATTATTTTGGATTGGATGGCAAATTTGCTTTTAGCGAAGTGAAAATGACTCCGGTAGAACCTCAAGTGAATTAAAAAATCCTTTCAATCTTTTCTTGGTTCCCGCTAGAATTCAGTATGCAAACAATCTATCTTGCGGGACCCGAAGTTTTTTTACCAAATGCTTTGGAGGTTCTTGCCGATGCAAAAAAACTTTGTGAGAAATTTGGATTTGATGCTCTCACTCCTTTTGATGGTGCAGTGACAGATCAAGTCAAACTTGCCAAAGCAAATCAAATTTTTAAAGAAAATATTTTACTGATCCAGAGATCGGATATTATAATCGCCAATTGTAACCCATTTCGAGGAGCTTGCGTTGATGATGGGACTGCTTTTGAAATTGGATACGCATATGGAAAAGGGAAACGGGTTTTTGGTTACCTAAAGGATAATCGAAGTTTGCCGGAAATAGTAATGTCCAATATTTCAACCAATAAACATGATTCTGGTTATGCGATTGATCAAGACGGATATTTATTAAACGAAGACTTTGGCAACAGTATAAACTTAATGTTAGAATTCTCTATCTTGGATTCAGGCGGAAGTTTGGTTCTTGGGAATTTGGAGACTGTGTTGAAATTAATCCAAACTTTAGGCTAAAGTAAAACCTGTGTTTCGTTTTCGAAATGTTTCTAAACCTAAGTTCCAAGTAGAATGATCTCCCATTAGGATTACCTTCTTTTTTGCTCTTGTTACTGCTGTGTATAAAATTCTTCGGTTGAGAATAGGAACTTCATTTAGATCTTCTGATTGATAAGAGGAAATAGGTGGCAAGTAGAGTAGGATGGTATTGTATTCTGAACCTTGGCTTTTATGAATTGTCAGAAAAAAAGCAGGTTCATGTTCGGGTAGAGTGTCCAATGCAAAAGAATACAGACGGTTTTCAATGGGGAAGACCGCCCTTAATTCAGAATCAATTCTTAATACGAGCCCAATGTCTCCATTAAAAAGTTTTCGAATCTGATCATTTCTTTTGATGATGATTGGCATTCCTTCGAAGTAAAAGGATTTTGCTAAGTGGCGGTATTCGATCTTTTGTGAATTAGAATGAAAGGAAGTTAAATGTTTTTTTGCTAAATCAAGGATTCGGTTGTGAATCGATTCGATCCCAAAAAAACCGTTTCTTAAAATTGTCAAACACCGATATTCCGAAATTAGTCCATCTAGTATTTCCTTGTTTAGTTTTAAGGTTAAGTCTTCTTTTTTCCAATCTAAGGCAGTGGCCTTGATGGCAGTCGGTAAAAAGTAGTCTGTCCATAAAAAATGGATGAGGTCATTTTGTTTCCAATCTTTAAATGAAAAGTCTTCTTCTTGGTTCGATTTTTCTTTTTGTAACCAAATAAAATCAGCTTCATCTGCGATTTGGTTGTACTCTAGCGCAATTGGGTTTGGGAAATTTTGTTTTTTGTCTGTATGATCAAATGAATTTTTTACCAATTCTGCAAACTGACTGAACATGGAAGTATTAGATGATCTATGATTAGCCTTTAATTCTGAAACAAATTTTCCTTGTTTTTTGAATTCAGTCAAAAGGTCTGATAATACTTCTCCTTGTCCAACTGAAGGTAATTGGTTCGGATCACCTAACAAAATTAATTTGGTTGATTCCCCGATTGATTGTAGAAGTAAATTCATTACTTCTATGTCCACCATAGAAGTTTCATCCATAATGATTAAATCGTAGGGTAAGTATCTTTTTTCTCCGTAATAAGGTTTGGTTATATTGGGGAAGATTTTTAATAGGTTATGGATAGTTTGTCCTCGAAGCGAAGAAACAAGTTCTTTTGTATTTGGGAAAAAACTTAAATTTTTTTGAATAGATTCGGTAAGCCTTTGTGCGGCTCGCCCCGTGGGTGCTACAAGTGCAATCCGGTTCGGATTTGGTAGACTCTTGATTTCATCTAACACCTTTAAGATGAAGGAAACCACAGTTGTTTTTCCTGTCCCTGGCCCACCCGCAACTATTCGAAAAGAAGAAGTGACTGATTCGATTACAGCTTGTTTTTGTTCTCTTGCGAGTGGATTTTGAAAGTTCGTTTCTAAATGGGAGATTATGGATTCAATTTCTGTTGATTGTTTTTGGGATGTTATTTCCTCATTTGATAGGTTTGAAACTAAGGCGGTAATATTTTTTTCAAATTGTTTTTTTTCTTTATATGTTTTTTGAAAGAATAACCTAGATTCATTTCCGAAAGATTCTAAATAAAAAGGAAATCTATTTTCGAAATTTGTTATGGATTTTTGGTTTGTAATCGAAAGATAAAGATCTCCATTTTGTGTTGCTTCGATTAAGTTTGTTATTAGTTCTGTATGTTCCACCGAGAGATGTGGAAAACAATGGATGATCTCTTTTGCCATTTCCAAATAGGATGAGTCAGTTTGTTTCATAAATAGTGTCTCTCCAAACTAACGGAAGCTTCTTGGATATAAGACAAAATTTCTTTTCGAATTTCTCCGAATGTTTCTAAAGTCCATTGGTCTTCTGATGTTTTTAGATCAGAATAGATTCCTGCATTTTGAAAAGTACCCATACCGCGTAAAAATAAATAGTAAACGCCACCAAAACGGTCTAAAGCCAACTCCTCTCCATAAAGAGAAGCTAAGTAGTCAAAAAGGATGAGGGCGTAAACCGATTTTTGGATCATGTATCCTTTTTCAACGACGGCTGCAGTGACCGCAGTGGTATCATAAAGATCATTTGGCAAAAGATTTGATTTATAATCGGCAATGTAGTACTTCCCATTTTTACAAAATACTAAGTCGATGGCTCCTTTGAGGTAATTCTCAAATCCCGGAGACAGCGGAGTGCCGGATTTTTCTAACATTTTTTGTACATACAGATGAAATTTTAATTCGGAAGATTTTTCTTCTGGTTCTAAGTGACTCAAACAAAAAGTGGATCCATCCGCCAAAGTGATTTCTGCAGTCATTGCTTGTTTTAAAAGATCCAAAACATTTTTCTCTAAAGATTCAGCCGATGTTTGTTGTAATTTAATCGGATACTGGCGAAAGGATTGTGAGTATGCCCAAATCCATGAAGGGTGTTTTGAAATTTTTTCTACTTCTAAATCAAAAATTGAAAATTCACATAACTCAAGTATACGATGTAAAAAATTTCCAACTTTGGAGCTGGAAGGGAGTTTCGATTTTGTTTGATAAGGTTCCGATTCAAGAGGTTCTTCGATCTCTTTTGGTGTTTCATTGTTCTGTTTTATCGGATGAATTTGAGAGCTTTGTAAGCTTGTATAACTATGTTGCAATAAAATTCTTCCTGCTTTGACTTCAATCGGAAGGACAACTGGCTTTGTTTTCTTTTTTTTGTTTTCAATTATTTCTTTAGTCGTATTTTTATTTTTAATAAAATCGGTGTGAGCTTGATTTCGGAATTGAAAACTATATTGAGAGTTAGGATGTTCTGAAAGCGAATCCTGAATCCTTTGCAGTTCGTTGAATAAAATATTTCCATATCCTGATTTTTGAAAAGAATCTTTTCCCCAAGATAACTTTGGTAGATACAATCTAAGGTTAGGCCTTGTTAAGGCAACGTAAAGTAATCGTTTTTGTTCGTTTAGAAAATGTTTGAATTCATTTTGTTTTCCAATTTTTGAATCCCAGAGGCTTAGTATCCACTTTCTTTCGTTTTTTTTGTTTTCTTCGATTAGGGTAGGGTATTCGTAATTTGAAATACTTTGTGCTCTGGTTCCAAAATAATATAAAAAAACAATAGGCCATTCCAATCCTTTGGAGGCGTGAATGGTTAGGATTTGAACGGCATCGTCTTCTGTTTCGCGGTCATATAGTGGTTCTTCCTCTGGTGAAGATTTGGTTTGTTTGAGTTTTCTTAGTTCAGCAAGTAATTCAGTTAGATTTGCGTTAGATCTAATTTGATATTCTAATAATCTTTGAAAAATTTGTCTGTAATTGGTTCGTTTTCTTTCCCATTCTAAGTTCTTTAAATCATGGTTCCAAAGAACTTTTGTTTCATCCATCACAGAACGAAAAAAAGCTGCATAACGGTTGTCCCGAATGAGTTTTAACCAAACATCCATTAGGGATTTTTCATAAGAATCAATTGAATGTTCGTTGTATCGTGGTAAGTCTTCTGGTTTTACACCAAAAAGATCGGAGAATAAAATTCGTTTATAAGAGCGGGAACTATTTGATTCTTCTAAACACTCTAATAGATTTTCAATTTGTTCCGCTTCTCTTGATTGGAAAATTCCTCTTTGTTTGTAAATAGAGCAGGGGATTCCAGCTTTCGAAAGAGTTCTTTCAATTAATTCTGTGTCTTTTTTACTGCCACATAACACTGCTATGTCTTTTAATTTAACTTTTTGAGCAGGGACAGCTCCTTTTTTTCTATAGGATAGAGTTTGTTCATTTTGCTGGAAGGATAGGATTTCGTTTTTGATTGACTCAGCCCAAATATTTTTTGCTGAGCTAACGTTCTGGATGTTTTCTTCGTATTGGATCACATGGATTCCAAATTCATTCGGATCAATATACTGGTATTTTATTTCTGAAGGTTCGGGATAAGATACAGGATGGTATTGGTAATCTTCTTTTTTTGACCCTGGTTCTTCAATTGGGAAAAAGTTAGTTTCTCCCAAATCTTTCTCTTGGTTATGGAAGAGTAGATTTAAGCCATTGATGATTTCTTTGGTGGATCGATAATTTGTAGTTAGACTCCCTCTGGAATTGTTAAAGTCCGATGCTGCTTCTAAGTAAATCCCAATATCAGCGCCACGAAACCCATAGATACTTTGTTTTGGATCTCCAATACAAAATAACATTCTTGTTTTGTCTTTGGGGTCTACAAAAAGAGATTTAAAAATTTGGTATTGGTTTTTGTCGGTGTCTTGGAATTCATCCAGAATACAAACTTGGTATCGTTCTTTTAATGATTGGATTAAAGTATGGTTTGGGACTTTCACAAGAGTCTCATGAACTTTTAATATCATTTGATCATATGTTAAAGATTCCCCCGTTTTTAATTGTTGTTTTGTGTCTTCAACTAATTGGAGCGCTGTTTCTTGCAGAAACCACACTCCATTCATATCAATTTGATCGATAGGGAATGTTTCTTCTAACAGAGAAACTACAGATTCTATGTTAGATTGGAGTTGTAAAGCTTTCGCATCCAAATTTTTTGCAACTGTTTTGCCGACTAATAAAAAATAGGCGAATCCTTGGTAGGTTGCTCCCTCGGAACTTCTTTTTAATCCAACAATTCGTTGTAATTCTATTTTGAGAAGTTCAGGATCCTTTGATTTGATAGCAGAGAGAAAACTTTCAAATAAAAGCCAGTTTTCCATCCATTTTTCAATGGTAACTTTGTTACCTTGGGTTTGGATGGATTGACCGACAGAACCTCGCAAGGAGACAATGATTTGGGTTAGGGAAGTGACAATTGTTTCAATTTTTGATGAACCAAGGATAGAATCTATTGTTATCGCTTTCGGGAAGTGATAATTTTTTGTATTGGAAAGAATTTTTGATACTGCGATCGTAATACTCTGTTCGTTCTCTAAAGTTTTAGATTCAATTAGATCTTTTGCCAATAAGTCTGATTCTTTTCCACCCCAATGATTTCGTTTCAAAAGATAAAAATTTTTGTTTATTAATTCATCTGTACTCACCAAACGAACATTTGGATTGTTTTGGGTTTCAATTGGGTATTCCTTTAATACCATATTACAAAATCCGTGAATGGTTGAGATTGTTACTTGGTCTAAGTCACGTAAATACCGATAAAAGCCAGGTTTGTTGCCATTATCTGATAATTCTAATATTTTTGCTTTGAGTCTTGCTTTTAGCTCTCCCGCTGCCTTTTCCGTAAAAGTGAGAATCAATGTATTTAAGATTCTATTTTCTTGGATATTGTTCTCTACATCATATTTCATGATGTCGCCTAACATTTCCATGATGAGGTAAGTTTTGCCCGTTCCAGCAGAAGCTTCTATGAATTTTGGTTTATGAAGTAGGGGATGATCCATTTACGAAAACCCCTTCCTTAATAGTGGTAAAAAAATATGAATCACTGTCTGGATCGAAAATTCATTAAGCAATACTTGCGTGTATGGAGAAAGTTTCATCAACCGGTTTTCAAATTCAAGGATCGTTTCTGACTCCTCATTTAAAAAATCATTCCAGAGTTGTTCAATCTTCGTTAAGTCTGTTTCAATTTCTTCTAAACTATGTTTGGCGAAAAATAAATTGAGCCCAGAAATGGGTATATATTTTGGATTTTTATCTGTGACCAATTGGAATATCGATTCCAAATACATCTTGCAATCAGCTTCTGAAAGCCGAGTCATGTCGATCCAAACATTATTTTTGAAGTCTTTAGAATTGGCGGGAATGATGACCAAACGATTTCCTGTCACTCGAAACAAACAAGCACTCATCAATACATAGGCCATTTTTCCGAAATAATCTTTTAAATACTCGTTAGGATGTTTTGGTTTATCATAGATACTACCTGAATAAAACCAATAGTAAACTCCATCTTTTTCAATTATATTTTCCCATTCCCCAACAAGTGTATGTGTTTCCGAAACTTGGTAGGAGCTCAGTTTTTTACAATCTCTTAGCCCTGTATCACCAATAGAAACAGCACTATGGTAAACTAACCGATCTTCAGTGTGGAAAAGTGATTCTTTGATGACAGAAAATCTTTCTGCAACGATTTCTAGTTCGTCTAAAAGTTTTTCTGATGAAACGATATAAAATGCGCCATAAGGAAACTCTGCATTTTGTTCCGCTTTGAGAGTGAACTCTTGGAGATGGGTTTGAATTTTATTTCTATTCCAGGTCCATTCTTTTTCGGAGACTAAAGATTCTGTAAAAATCGGGATGAAGATGGACTTGATGGTAAAAATTTCTAACTGGTTGAGTCGGAAAGGTTCTTCTTTGGAATCTTCTTCGTCGTCCGAAATTTTTCCCATGTTTTCTGATAAGGATCCTAAGATGGGATTCTTCAATCCATTCGTAAGTTGTTGAATAGAAAGTTCATTTGTTATTCTAGAAGAGGTTTCTTCGAAGATTAAATCTTTTGGGTTTGTAAAATTAGGATTTGGAAATTCGTAACCTTCTCCTATAAACCTTTCTAAGTTTCTAATATAATCAAATGAAGGGAAAGGATTTTCATCATAGAACCGACTGTAGGATGTTAGTGGTAATTCCACTGCTTCTTTGATCTTCATTGCACTCATTACTTCAAAAAGAGTAGAACAAGGCTCAAATTCTTTATCTTCCAACGTATTTTTACCAACATAAGAAAAAGTGATACTTTCTTCAGCTGATAAGATTGATTCCCAAAAAAGTGATTCTTGGATTTCCCTTCGATTAAGATCCCATGGTTTGGAATCATACCTTCTTAAGTTAAATCGAGATCGATCAATCGAACCAGGGAACTTTCCTTCTCCAAGGCCTGCAATGTAAACATGCAAAAAAGGAATAGGTCGCATTGGTTGTAAAAGAGAAACGGTGACTCCTTCTGTTAAATAATTACCACGTTGCATGGGGATATCAGAAAAAATTTCTTCCGTCAATAAGGAGATCATTTCTAAAAAATCGTTTGTTTCTTCCCAATCCGATTCACACCAGGATTGGATGGAACGTAACCATTGGTTAAAATAAATTCTTTCTCTTTCCCATCCTGCTTCGAAAAAAAATAATTTTTGGAATAAGTTCTCAAGTATGGAATAACGTTTTTCTTTTGGCGCCTTTAATATTTTTTCTTTTAGTTCAATGCGAATTTCTTTGATTCGATTCCATATTTCCACAAATTGAATGATTGTTTTTTCTGAGGATATTTGTTTTGTTACAATTTGTGTTTCAGTCCAAGCAGATTCTTCATCAGCAACCATAGAGACAACTGCTCTTTTGAGACCAAAAGAAATTGTATATGGATTGTATTCGTTTTCTTCTTCATAAATTGAACCTAACGAATCAATCAATTCCAGAACTTTTATAGAAGTTTCATCTTCATTTAAATCGTTTGGCCCGGTGATGAGTGGATTTTTAAATAAAGTATGAATGTCTTCTTTTTCGAATCGATCGTTTTTGATGCAGCGGAACAATGTTGATAATGCTAAATAAAGTTGCGAAGTGTCTTTTGCCACTAAATCAGTAATAGAATATGGTATTTTGATGAGATTAGGTAGGTTTTTTTCTTTATCCGTTGTATAAATTCCGCCATCAAACACCCATTCAACGGCAGATCGATATTCATTCATGTTGGGAACTAAAATTGCAAAATCAAGTAAGTTCAGATTTCCTTTGTTTGAATTAATTTTATTTAAAATGTCGTGAACTATTGATTCAATTTCTCGATATACAGAAGGTGCGTTCCATACGCGGACGGTTTGGTCTTCCAAATAGTTCTCTTCTTTCAAAGATTCTTCTAACAAAATGGCTTTTAATTTGGAAAGCATTCCTCCGCTCACAAATTTTGATTTTTGTTTGTTATAAATTTCTTTTGAAAATTCTTTTGCCAAAAAAGATTGTGGTTTGGAAAATTTAGATAAAAAGTTTTTTGTTTTCTCCGGATTTTTTCCAATGGTTTTGCCATTATGAAATTGGTAGATATGAACGTTTAACTCTGAATCAGAATGCCCAGCCGCTTCTTTCAAAAAGTCGATGTAGGTCCCTGAAAGGTTTGACAAACAAAACAAGTGTA
>NZ_RQHK01000007.1 GCF_004770475.1 Leptospira mtsangambouensis | reverse complement strand
AAGGCAAATTCCGTGTCAAGCTAACGCCTCTTGCAGAGGCTCAGCTACACGGAACTTCGGTTAGCTTTGGTCGTTATACGCCATCATGGAAAAACCAATGGAGAAAATTGAATTTCACAATTATGGAAATCTATTTAAAATTGCAGTGGAAAAACTTCCTTCCAAAAACCTAAAGGAATTAACAGTTAAAAGATTAATCATAGCAGGCAATGGTTCGGTTTCTAATGGTTGGGACCCAGTAAAAAAAGTATTCTTAGAGAAGGAGCTCGTAAAAGGTTCAGGTAGAATTGATTTAAAAAAATATGTTCAAGAAAATAAAACTTTAGAAGCCATAATTCTAATAACACATTTAAAAAGAGTTTTTAGGTCAAAATTATTAAAAGACAAGGCAAGTAAAAACGACTATTCGAGTTCACTCGAAATAATAAAAAATCTCAATGAATTTAACAACGCAATTGCAGATGAATTTAATAAATCTGTAGAAAATAAAAGTTTAAAATTTCAGCCAGAGATTAAGATAATTTATGACTTACTTAAAACCAAGGAAGAATTTCTCGAAACATTATTCCTCACTTTAAACTGGGACAATCTTGCTTGGAATGATGATTTGTTAGGTAATGTAGGCTACTTACATGGCAATGTTCTAAATCCAGAAACAATGTTTATGCCATCGCAATATATGTCGGAAAACTTCGAGTTCCTAACATTTCATTCTTTAAATCCATCATTTCTAACTCAAGAAGAAAGGATTATCTTGTTAAAAGGAAATAAAGACATATACTTAGAGTCTATTGCACAAGTTTTTAATAACTGTTTCGCGAACTGTGAAGAATTATATCTCTGGGGTGTTGGGTTAAATATATACGATACCGACTTGATGGTAACACTATCAGTAGTAATTCCAGAGAAACTAAAAAAAATCGTTATTATAAATAGAAACTCTGATCAGAATTCTATCACAAGTCAGCTAAAAGTCATGTTACCAAATTATAATGGTGAAATTCAATATATCAACTCTTCAACGACATGACGGCGTATAACTACGGCTTACCGCATCGCTTCGGGACTCGCACTGCTCGCCCTTGCTCGGTCTCCGACACATTCCCTTTCTGGCATTCGCTTGCAAAAGGCAAGCTCTATGCCAGTCCCTAACGTCCCCCTGGGACTCAGGGTCAGGGAACGTCGGTAAGCCTAGTTCGTTATATGCAATAAGTGCAAAATCTTTCGCTCAGCCGTCCTGGCCTCGCCAATATTATGAATAATAATTTATTAACATATTACAATACCATTTTCAATGCACAGATTACATCTTTCAGCATTATATTGCCAATTCTTTTCGTATTCATACAACTAACAAACAAAGAGCATAGCAGTTTTAATGGTTATAAATTCATCAAAGACATAAGATTATTAATATACTTTTTTATAGCCTTATTCATAATTTTTATATCGGGATTATCAAGCTATCTTTTAACAATTAAGGAATACGATTTCATAGCTTGCATAAATTTCAATTCCTATAACCTAATCTCATCAAATAAATTTTCACTATCTATATTTATATTATTTTATATAAATTTTCTTCCGATTGTTTTGTTTATTATCTTTGCAATAAAGCAAATAAATCCAGGGAATTTTATTGAGAATTACCTTAAAAATATTGATTTTAACAAACTAACCATATATTTATATAAAAATTATGGCTTACCTTCAATTGATTTTTCGTATCTATCAAAATCAATCATAATTTCGACGCATGGAATTGAAGAAAATACAGAACTTAACAAAAAGGAATTAGCTAAACTAAAACTAATCCATGAGAAAGACAAAGAGAGAAATGAAAAAATTGAAATCCAAATTAGCGAAAACTATGAGAATATTTTTGCAGTTATTACAAATATATTAAACTATAATTTAACAAATATATATATTACCGATTTTAATCGGGCTTTAGATTCCTTATTATCGTCATATGACGGACTTTTCAAAAAATTACATAATTCAAAGGATCAATTATTATCAAAAAAGCTTTTGCTAGAGTATTGCAGCATAATCAATAGCTTGTACAGTTCAGCAGTCAATGTAAATTATCGTCCCTTTCTAACCGAATTAATTCATTCTCTAGAAAAATTAATATCTTATCACATTAAAAACGAACAATTCAATTTTTGCAACGATATCTTTGATACTTTTGAACATTTAGTTGATTCATCCTCAAAAGAAAATTTCAATGAAATAAACAATATCCTTAACGTATTCCTTTGTTTCAGTGAAGATTTCTTCAAAAAAGAAACTGACAATGACACTAACGAAAACATAATTCGAACATTTAGCCGCGTATCCGAAAAAGTTATTATAAAATATGATATCAACAAACAACCTATAATGATAAGCAGAAATAACGAATATGTTTTCAGCAATATATTCGAAGCTTTATACAAGTATTTTGAATATTACTCAGCTTATCGGATCGATAAGTATCCATTAATTCTTTTAGATTGTAATTTTTGTGTATTCAAAGGTCTTTTAGAAAAAATCAATAATAATCAATCTGATCTATTAAACAATTATTTGAATGAACATTTATACTCCTTCTTTTATGAACCTCGTAATCTATGCATTAATCTAATACAAGCACACAACATTCCATCTGCCTGCTTATCAATTATGAGAATTTGTGAATTATACGAACTACTCATTGACCTAAAACAAAGCGATAGAATAGAAAATTACATTGATACTATTATCTACCTAGGTTTTTATGTAGCTTCACAAGACAGTGATCTATCGTGCGACTTCATGCCTGCAGGAGCTATGAAATATATTTTCTTAAAATTGAAGAAATATAAAAGTTTTATTAAATCTATTGATAATATTATTTTCGAAATCTATATTAAATCACATTCAAATAAAATCAATATGAAGAATTCTGAAACCTTCCTTTTTAATTTAGGTGAGTTATTCCAATCAAATTTTAATTTAAATTTCAACTGGTCTGAGAAAAAATGGAATTCTGCAAAATAAAATAAATATCCCCAAGCTTAACATCCATGTTTCGCTTGGGGATAAACTAATTAAATTCGCACTTACTGCATATAACAGCGACTAACCGCTTCGCTTCGGGACTTACGCCCTCGCTCGGTCTGCGACACATTCCCTTTCTGTCACTCGCTCGCATACGCAAGCTACGTGCCAGTCCCTAACGTCCCGTCGCCGGGACTCAGGGTCAGGGAACGTCGTCTCCCCTAGTTCGTTAATTGCAATTAGTTAATCAAAAGAAAAAACGCGCAAATTTTTTAAGAGGCTGTGTCGTTTAACGCTTAAAAAGAGAACGATTGAAGTTATTATCTCCACGAAAGTGCAATTTGCGATTTATGCTTTTTAAAATCTAAGAGAAAATTTGCGCTCAAAGGTGTTGCCTTTCGACTCGAAATCTTTTCTATAATAACTAACTGCAATTAACAACGGTTTCTCGCTTCGCTTGGGACCTTATCCGCTCGTTACGGACTTCTGTTTCGCTTCGCTGAAGTCCTCCTCTTCGCGGGGCCCGCGCTTGGCCTACGGCAAATTCCCTTCCGGCACGCTTCTTGCTTCGCAACAAGACGCGCCGACGCCAACGCCTCCTTCGGAGGCTCGGCTACAGGAAACTTCGAGAAGCCTAGTTCGTTATGCGCAATAAACGGTCAAAATTTAAAACTTAAATACAAAAATGAATGAGTATCTTTTCCATTGTAGAAATTTAAGGAAATAATGAAAAAATATTCTTTAGAAATAAGTGAAGATGAAGCAATAATTCTTTTCGAATTTTTTGCTCGCTTTGCTGATACTAATAGGCTGAACTTCAAACATCCTTCAGAATATATCACAATCCAGCAAGTTGCAGCGAAAGTTGAGAAAACAACCTCTGCAATGTTTAAGGAAGATTATAAAGAGATTTTATCAAAGGCTCAAAAACGAATTTCGAATGGATTTGAAGGAAATCTTCCAAATGATAATGCTCAAGTAGGTTGGATACACAAAATTATATCTGATTACTTTTGGCCTGAATTTATCGATATAAATGGAATGATTTTTATTAAAAGTGAATATTCAAAGGTAGCAAAAATTCCAACAGATCCTATTGAAGCTGAATGTTTCATAAATCACTTACACATACTTGATTTATTTACCCATTCTGCAGACTTACCCGATGAGCCATTCTGGGATACCGAACATCCTGATTTCAAAGATGCTTGGAACATAGGAAAACATATTTCTGAAATGTGGAAAGAAAAACTAGAAAGAGACTTTCCTATGAATAATTTTAGAATATATCTTACTAAAAGTGACAACCCAATTGTGCGCTTTCACAAAGTGAGAAAAAATCATATAAATTGGTTCGACAAAGAAAGTAATTCTAATCAATCTGAAAATGAAAAGAATAAGATAATTATAATAGAATAGAAATTATATAATAGTCTTACTCTTATTATAGCGACCATTTACTGCGCATAACAGCGACTAACCGCTTCACTTCGGGACTGGCGCCCTCGTTCGGTCTACGACACATAGGCTTTTGGCACTCCTCTTGCTTACGCAAGCGTCGCGCCAATCCCTAACGTCCCGTCCGGGACTCAGGGCCAGCCCACGTCGGTTAGTCTAGTTCGTTATGCGTAATTCATTCAAAATAATCATAAAAAGGAAAAAAAATGCTAACAACACAAGAACTCAGATCAATAAATTTTGGCAACGAAGCCGGTGATGATATCGAACCTGGAGAACTTAAACGATATTTCGTAGAACTTCCAAACATAAAAACATTTACAAACTTAAATGAAAAAATTGTTATTGCTACAGCAAAAAAAGGGATTGGAAAATCGGCATTAATTCAATGGCTTTCCATTCCAGATCATTATTTAGATATAAAACCCCTTATCGTTAAAATTAGAGGAGCTGATATTTCAAGAGAAAGGTTAAACTTAAAATCAACTCTTGAAAATCCGCAAGATTATATTGCAGATTGGATGAAAAGAATTGCCACTATCATAAATAGAGAAATAGCAAAAAACATAAATTTAGCGCTTAGCGATGACTCGATTTCTTTAGTTGAAACCGCTGAATTAGAAGGATTTCGCTCAAGATCCATAATTAGCTCATTACTCGATAGATTAAAACTTGTAATTGAAAAAAAACAAATTACAACTGAAAAGATTCCAATAAAAAATGAATTAGAACTTCTCAAAAGATTTAATTGTAATTACATTATCTTCTTAATAGATGACTTAGATGCAACATTTCAAAATAAAGAAAAAGAACTTTTAGAACTAAGCACTTTCTTCTCAGCTTGTAGATATTTACTGCAAGATGTAAAAGATATAAGCTTCCGAATTACAATGAGATCTGATGTCTGGCCAATCATAAGAAGATTTGATGAATCATTGGATAAAGTTGAACAATATGTTCAAGAATTAAAGTGGTCTGAATCAGTTTTCAAGCAATTGCTTTATAAGAGACTTGAGTATGAATTTAATAAGAATAAGATTGCAAGAAAAAAAGAGTATTATACGAGCTACAAAGATAACTACTACCTTAATCAAGTATTTGAAAAACAAATGGAATGGGGTGCAAAGCTACAATATACTTACAGAGTTTTATATACTCTATCATACAGCAGACCGAGATGGGGGATCCAATTATGCAAACTCGCGCAAAAACAAGCTTTATCAGAAAACAAAACACTAATAAATCGAAATATTCTAACAACAGTCTGGGGAGAATACGGCAAAAAAAGAATATCTGACTTAATATCGGAGCATAAGCATCAAAGTAAGGACATAGAAGAAATTATAAACGCATTTCGTGGAGTTGAACGAAGACTATCTAGGGATGAGTTGATATTAACAATTAAAAATAAAATTCTAAATCACCTTTCGACAATTATTGATGGAGAAAAAGTAAACTCACCTTTACAAATCGGCCATTTTTTATATAGAATTGGGTTCATCGTTGCAAGATCTAACATAGAAACAGACCAATATCATCATTATTATTTTGAAGAAATGCCCGATTTTTTATCAAATAGAACTAATTCTGACTTTGGAATGGAATGGGAAATACACCCTTGTTTTAGACAAGCATTAGATATTGTAAAATTAAACGAATCAAAACTAGCTAAAAATAAACATAGATAAGCTAAGAATGAACTACGCATAACAGCGACTAACCGCTTCACTTCGGGACTGGCGCCCTCGCTCGGTCTCCGACACATAGGCTTCTGGCACTCCTCTTGCTTGCGCAAGCGTCGTTCCAGTCCCTAACGTCCCGTCGGGACTCAGGGCCAGCCTACGTCGGTTAGTCTAGTTCGTTATACGCTATTGTGCTAATTTTAATTCAAAAATTTTTAATTTACAGATATGAGTAAAACAATGGAAAATGATGAAGATAATTTTAATGGATACGATGAAACTCCAGAATTTTTTGACGAAAATGTTCGAATTTTTCATACATTAGTATACGCTCTGGCAAGAGCAAATGAAGACGAACTACTTTCTAAATTGGAAGATCTAGGTGATAAATTAGATAATGAAGAAGACACATATCTTCCTGAGTTTAACGAACTAATAGCTGAAATAATTCAGAAACTACGAACAAAATACTCGACACTTGATATTTTTACAAAGCATTACCCAAACCCTGAAGTTGAAAGATTAATGCTTCGCTTCGAAATCCAACATCTAATCAATCTTATTGACGAAAATACTGAATCAAATTATCTTAAAGATGTAAATGATTTTCTTAAATTTGCAGCACATGACTTCCACGCAGCAATTGAAAAGTGGGATAATACATTAATAACATTAGAAGATTTAATAATGGCTCATCTTGCTGGAGACGACGAAGAAATAGAACAAGAAGATATACAAAACACTTGATATAAATCTATTATGCTTCTAAGCTAGAAAAACAATCAACACGCTCTTAAGTAAAAAATAATCTGTTATTGACAATAAGCACAACAGCGTATAACAACGACTAACCGCTTCACTTCGGGACTTACGCCCTCGTTCGGTCTGCGACACATAGGCTTCTGGCACTCCCCTTGCCTGCGCAAGTGTCGTGGCCAGTCCCTAACGTCCCGTCGGGACTCAGGGTCAGCCTACGTCGGTTAGTCTAGTTCGTTATGCGAAATAAAACAAAATTAATCTAAGAATATGAATCCTTTAAGTGTATTAGAAGCAATTGGT
>NZ_RQHK01000006.1 GCF_004770475.1 Leptospira mtsangambouensis | reverse complement strand
CGTTAAACTGAAGATAACCAAAACCTTCACGTGATGTCTGGCCGTAACTGACTGAACTAGGGTTTATTGGTAAATAACCAAACTCCACAGTTTCTTCATCAAGCCCAAGGATATAAAACGTGGCTGCAGATACGAGCATGAGTCCCATCAAAATCACCATGGGACCTGCTACCAATTGTCGATCTTTACGGTTTTCCATTGGCAATGTCCCCGCAACACGTTTCAAATTCCTAGCTTTTGATTCTGCGTCATCGATTACTTGGTTTTGTACCCCATACCAAAAGAAAAACTCATTAGGATTGTTTTGATAAAAAGACCGGATAGCAAGTCCATTGACGAGAGTTACATCTGATCTTGCTGCCGAATATGCCTGTCTAGATGCGTAATTTAAATATACATAACTTGCATAAAACAAAAGAGAACCATACAAAGAATAGGTGGCAAAATCTTTATAGGTGTGATCCAAAAAAACATTTTGTTTATTTTTATAATAAACATCTGTTTTACCTTCTCTCATCACAGCATCAACAACAACTTCCTCATTGTCTTGTGCATCAATTCCACGAAAATAATCGATATGACCTTCTTTAGATACCCTCAATCGATTCATACCAGAAGGGATAGCAATTCGTTCTAACGGAGTTTTCCCCAAATACTGAATTCCCAAATAAACATCCGCTTCCACATTCGAACGTACGGATATAAATGAATTACTTAGTTTGAGTGAAAGTTTCGCATCTAACTGAAATGGTTTCCCTTTTTCCAATTGGATCTCTTGTTTGTGCGGATGAAACCCTTCCTTAAAGATAAATAAAGACCTTTTACCAACAGGAAACTTTTTACCACTTAACGGAGTTTTCCCCAAATAAATTCCATCTAAATAAACAAGAGCACCCTCTTCTCCATCTGCAGAAACCGCAACAGTCGTTGTATCCTTTCCTTGCAATTTTTCACGAATGGATTCACCTAATGGCCCCATTTCTTGATATGCACGAATTACAGATGTTTTGTGCTCAAATGGAATAATTTTCCCCTCAAAATCATCGAAAAGAAACACCTTAGTAAAAAGTTCATTCTCGCGAACTTCAAAAGAACCAGTGATAATATAGTCGCAGTTTAATTTTGAGGCAAGACCAAATGATTCATCCGGTGTTGGAGCTTTCCTATCCAATAATTGTTTGATTGTTATCTTAATATAACGAGGATCTTTTTCTGGGGCCAGCTGTTTTTTACCAGACCTAAGATCTTCTAAATCTTTTTCATCATTGATTTCTTTTTTTTTCCGTTTTACGTTTAAAGATTCCACATCAATTTTTTCTTGTAACGTTTTGTCTGGTGATTCACCAAAAGAATGGTAAACTATGTTTGGTTTCGGATATTCTACATAAGTATATTCTAAATTTCTTAATTCAGAAAGTAATACCGATGGAATTCCTTTAATTAAATATTCTTTAGTTGGATCTTGTGTAGTGGCAACAAAGGAAAATAAACACAAATTACGAGAAGACTCATAGGTCACACTTCCCTTATAACTTTGTTTGGGAAAATTGTAATAATCATCTATAGAAAACAATGGCAATGTATTGGTTACAAGGCAAAGGATGATGAGTAATGCTGAAATTTTATGTTTCATTCTTTTTTAGGTTAGATCCCAAAGAATACACCAAAGTTAAAATGGCAACGATCGGAAGCAAAACGGAAACAGGGGACTTGTCAAAATAATCTTTAGAAAATGAGATTTGTTCTCCAAGACCGGGACCAGTATCACCCAGCGCCGTTTGAATTCCCAGATAGGAAAACAATGCCGTTGTCATGACTACTGCCGGCAATCCAGAGAAAAATAAAAACCTAAAAATATCTCGGAGCGCAGGTAAATAATGCAAAACAACTAAATGATATGATTTGGCTCCCATACAAAGAGAAGCAGCAAGATAGGGGCTTTCTTTGATCTCGCGAATTTTGGCAGTCAGTGTTTCATACGACAACGCCCAATCGGAAACTAAAATTGCAATAAAAATGGCAAAAGGACTATCCGGCAACAAACTCATGACGATGAGAGCAGATAACAAAGATGGGATTGCCAGAGATATAGAAACGATTCCAGAAAGTAAAAAATCAGATTTTTTAGGAAAAAAGAGAGTGAAGGTCGAGAGAAAAAAGGAAACAAAAATCGTAAAAATACGAGCTGGAATCACTAGAACTATGGTCGAAAAAGACCCATAACAAAATAAAGCAAAATTATCTCGCCCCAATCGATCGGTTCCAGCAAAAAAACCAGGAGAAAAAATAGGTAAGTTATTATTCGCCAAATCTACATTTGTTGGTTTCGGTAAAAACAAAACACCCACAAAAACTAATCCAAAAAATAAAAACCGGACAAAGGTATGTATATGAATCATGATGGAACACCTCCCGAAAAAAATCTTTGGAGATAAAACCCAATGCGATTCAAAGTATAAAACAATACACCTGAATACATTAGCAATGTTGCAAGTAATCGAGTATCCATTGACTTAATAGAATAATATAGAGACTTTCCTATTCCTGGAAAAAAGAAGATTTCTTCTACAACCATAGCGCCTGACAACAAGGATCCAAAATCCAATACTAAAAGGATCAGAGCCATCGGTAGTACTTTTAAAAAGATTTCTTTTCCAACTATATGACTCCAAGGATATGACCTAGTTTTTAATAATTGAACATACTTAGAATTAGCTTCTTTATTAATTTCAGGTAATAGATACAAAGACATACGAGCATATACCCTGGAACCCAAAGTAATCCCTGGCAAAACAACATAATATGTATTTCCTAATTCATAACCGCCAGGAGGAAACCACTCCAATCTATAAAAAAATAAAATCAAAAGAAGAATGGCGACAATAAAGATTGGAGTGGATAAAATTAAATTGGAAGTAAAGGAAACAATATCATACAAAACTTTTGATCGAAAATAAGTTGCCCCAAGCGAAAGACCAAATGCAAAAATAGAACCAACTAAAATACTAAAGAGTGCTAAATGAAATGTAGGAAAGAAACGAGTTAGGATATGCGAATATACAGATTCACCATTATCTGTTTTCCCACCCGATTCCAATATTAATGATTTCCAAAATTTCAAATAGGAAGAAAAAAAGTTTGTTTCCTGATTCTGGATTTCGGTAATCCCAGCATCTGCATAAAGAAAAGATTTATCTTTAGTATGAAACTCAGATACAAAACTACTGATGCAAGACAACAGTAGCAAAAAATACAGAAAACGGAATACTTCCGACTTCACTGGATTAACTTTTCGAAAGGAATGCCTTTTGGATTTCTTCGAAATTTTTGGCTTTGATGAGTTTTTCTCTTTCTTCAGGAATATTGAGGGTTTTGGCAATCAACGCTAATGTTTTGATATGATCCTGAAACTTATTTTTCGGAACAATGAGCATGATAAAAATTTGTACTAAACCATGATCAAGTGCATCAAAATCAATTCCTTGTGGCGCAATCGCCATTGCACATTTCAATTCATTTACATAGTGCACGGAACAATGAGGAATGGCTACACCACTCCCAATCCCCGTAGACATTGATTTTTCACGGTTCATTAAAGAAGAAACAGTTTCCTCTTCATAAGCAGGATCTAACGATTGTGTGGCGACCATATGTGAGATCATCTTTCGAATGGCATCCTCTTTCGTGGTTGCTTTGAAATCGAAAATGATATTTTTAGGGTCCAGAATCTCCAGAAGTTGATTCATATGGTATAACTTACTCCCACCTTTTCAAGATCGACTTATTTTCCAAGAAAAACCCTAACTAAGAGACCTTCTAAAAGAAAAAAAACAACCAATGCTGAAGCTGCGCTCAAACCCATTTTACCTACAAAAAACGCAATGGGAAGTAAAATGACAAATCCCAGCAAAGAAACATAATAGGAACCGTAAAAATTCCGCCCTGGGCCTACGTGCAAAAAGAAGGCAAGGGCCGAATAAGAAAGAATCCAGTTCAATCCCAACTGACCAGAACCAATCCCCCAAATTGAAAATAAGAGGAGCCAACCCAAAAAGAAACTAAGCAAAATTGTCCTACGAAAAGAAACCCAAGCGATCCCCACTAGAACATAAACCCCAAGGCAATCAGCAAAAGATAAAAAATCAATCTGTCGAGTCGGAACATTTGAAAACCAAGGCATTGAGAAAGGTAAAATAGAATTTTCCAAAGAAATACCTGTCCAAGGAATAAACTCCACTGGTGTACGAAAGGAATATCCTAACAAAGAAAATACTGTATCCCAAATCAAAACAAAAAGAAAAACCAAACTAAAGAGAGGAACTCTGTATGAATATTGTTGGATGAAAAAATAATGAACCACGATTGCAAAAAGAAAAGCAACTGGCAATAAAATTGGATGCAACCAAGTTGTGGGTAAAACCAAAAAAACAATCAGCAACTGAGAAAGTAAACCCAGCCAATAAGGTGATTGGTTTGCTCGAATACAAAATCCAAAATAAACCAAAGTCAGAATTGATACTATCGCAATCGGTAAAATTGGTATTGGTAAAACATGAGCCAATGAATATCCAAGAAACCCAATTAAGGTTAAAAAATAAAAGAAATCTGCAAATACTTCTGAAGACTTAACTCCCCAACTATTTTCAGATAGAATATAAAGGTTCTTTAACATATAGTAACGGTTGCTAAACCATAACTCCTTCAATTCGTTTCCGAATGTCAATTCCAGATGGGCAGTAAACAGTACAAATCCCGCAGGATATACACTGACTCTTTTCGAATTCTTCTACTCTCCCTTTGATGAGTTGCACAGGATTTGCATGGGTTGGACAATAGTTGTTACATTCCAAACAATCTATACAACTGAATTCTTTTCTGGATGCAGGAAGTTTTTCGTAAAGAGTGATCGAATATTGTTCATAAATATTAAAATAACCCAAGGAAACGACATCCATTGGTTTTACTTCTTCAAACACTGTTTGAAACGAAGCAATTTTATATCGTTTGTCTAAGTTTGCTGGAATGAAGGTCAGTGATTGTCCGTTTGTTAAAAAAAACTGGCGCGGCTCCAAATCCATTCTTCCTTTGCGATCTACCAAAAAAACTGCCAAATGTCTTTTTGTAAAAGGTTCGTTATAGTATAACATTCGCAAGATATGGAATATCGTTTCAGCACCTAAAAATAGGATATCATGATTGAATAAAGATTTTCTGGTTTTATCTACTGTCTCGTGAAATTGTTTGTGAAGAAAAAACTCAGGAATCCCATTAGGATGTTCAAAATCCAAAGTAGGTTGTTCAAAAAAATTAGAGACTTCTGCTTTCGGGAAAATTTGTTTTAGCAGTTCATTGAAGGCAAGATAAGACTCCTTCATGTCTCGAAGAATCATTTCTTCAAAGTTTAGATGTTGGTATCTACAAAATGGTGATAATACAATTTTGAAAGTAGAGTCTTTCTTAAATTTTTGAAAATAATCCTTCAGAGGAGTTTCAATCAAATCCAAAGAATACAAAGCACCCAAATCAAAAGATTCCAATAGAGTTGGAAAATCGTACTGGCGAAAATGATAAGGCGAAGTGGTAGACCAAGAACCATCTTGTTTGATTTGAAAGTGTTTTTGGTCTGGAGTGAGACTAGCAACCCCATTGACTGGAGCAAGCACCTTCTTACCGTTATGCGCGAGCATAACCTGACCATGAGTCACTCGAGTCGGATAGGAATCAGAGAGAACGCTGCCCGCAGGAACGGGGATCAGGAATTGACCCTGAATCGTCCGTTCTTTTTTGTTTTCAGTTTTATGAAATTTGCGAGCGAAGGCGCGAGGTAACCTGGGGAACAACACGCCGGTAATGATTTAGACGGCTTTCACCATGTAGATTTCGTCTTTGATTGGGAGTTCTTTTTTCAAGTTCTTGATATAAGGTAGAATCTCTCCCATTTCTTCATAATACTCGCAGTTTGTTTGCATACGACGAGCTACAGTAAAGTATTTATAAAGTTTTTCTTCACCGGAACGTTTTGACCATTTCTTCTTGTTACATTTGACTCGAAGAATGTATTTATCTTGCTCCGATTCGTATTGGCGAACGACGACACAATGCAAACAGTTCGCGCAGTAGACTTTTTCACTCATGGATGACCCCTGAACCTAGGTTGAATTTACAGCTTTTTGGAAGGAAAGGTTTCGTCAAGTAAGTACCACCGCTCTTTCCTTAAGCGATGGCACGAAGTTCCTTTTCTGCTTTGGTCGCTGGTTTGAACTTCCAGAACGACTCTGCCACAGAAAGGTAAGCGACATAGAAAAATCCAATGGAATAGAGAACCATAAAACCGATCATGTATGGTTTTCCGACCATGAAGGATAAATAAATACAAAACACACAATAAACGCCCATAAAAAATTCGAGGAAAGCTCGGTAATCGACAGGAACCACATATTTGATTTTGTCCTGCAAACTATCCCCTTCTTTCTCAATTCTGAGTTTCGGTGTGCGTTTGAAACCGGATTGAACTCCGAAAACTGCTTCTACCCAAGCATAAGTGTTCATCACGGCAATTCCGGTTCCAATCATCACAAGGATGGGAAGGTAAACCAATTTGGATTTCCAATCTTTGTGGATTTCTCTTTGGGAATAGGCGTAAAAAATCACAGGACCCATCGATCCGATGGATAGAACTGCCGCCGAACCAAAAAGAATTTCCATTGGGAGGTCATCCATTTTAAACCCAGCCCAGTATTCCATAAGGAGAAGTGGAGCTGTGAGAAGGATGTTGATGATCATCAGTGGGTGAACAGAATAATTGATTAGGTGAGTGATTGCCTCACCTTTGATTTTCCAAGATTCTTTGGACTTCCAAATCCGAGGAATGAGTTTGACCGCAGTTTGGATGGAGCCTTTGCACCAGCGGAATTGTTGAGCTTTGTAGGCGTTCATGGTCGCAGGAATTTCTGCCTTACAAACTACATCTTTGATGTAACGGAATTTCCAACCTTTGAGTTCCGCGCGGTAAGAAAGATCAAAGTCCTCAGTGAGAGTGTCATGTTCCCATCCACCAGCGTCTTCAATACAAGAACGTCTCCAGATTCCGGCGGTTCCATTGAAGTTCATCCAAAGGCTTGCACCGTTTCTTGCGACTTGTTCGATCATAAAGTGACCGTCGATTCCGAAACTTTGTGCTTTGGTTAAGATATTATATGTTTCGTTGATATGACCCCAACGAGTTTGGACCATTCCAATGGATTTATCTTCAAAATATCCCATCGTGCGAAGTAAAAAATCAGAATCTGGAGTGAAATCAGCATCAAAGATAGCAATGAAATCACCTTTTGCTTTTGCCATTCCTTCATCCAAAGCACCCGCTTTGTGGCCTTTGCGATTGGTTCTATGAACGTGTTCGATCCAAATCCCTTTTTTCTTGTACTGAGCTACAAGAGTTGCTACCTTTTCGATGGTTTCATCTGTGGAATCATCCAAAACTTGGATTTGGAGTTTTTTGGCTGGGTATTCAAGGTTACATGCAGATTCGATCAATCGATCCACAACATAAAACTCGTTAAAAATAGGAAGTTGGACCGTAACAGTAGGAAGGTTTTTGTCCTTTAAGGAAAGGACTTTGGTTTCATCCTCCGCACAGTTTTGTTTGTATCTGCTATACAAAAACACCATGAGGTAGGTGTGTAACCCGAAGTAGAACAGAACCAAAATATCAAAGCCGTAGAGAACCAAAAACGATATAGATAAAAACGTGAGCATAGTTATAGTCAAATTCGGCACATAGGGCGTTTTGGTCAAACATTTTGTGCACCGCCAAATAAAATAAGATTTTCTTTAGTTTGCGAATGTGGCCCATCCAACATCTTTGGTAGCAAATTCTATGGATTCTCAATGGAAACGTTTCTGGGAAACCGGCCTATTCCCCTCACTTGAGTTTAGTCTTAGCCTATCCATTGGTTATGTACTTTCTCTATTTTTTTATGTAGCCGGGTCTGAACTTGCTCTCATCGATCGTACGGACACTGCGTACCCAGTGCTACAAATCCTTCTAATTATTTCCTTTGCAATTGGATTTATTTATAGGAAATACAAACAAACGTTACCTTTCAGTTTGGCCTTGGCCCTTCTTGTGGTTGCCATCCTACAGATCTTTTGGTTTTTACGAGCCAACTCAGCAGAGTTCCTAATCGATTATATCTTTTCCTTTGAATTGGTTTTGCTTAGTGGAGTTTTGTCAGCATTTGCTGTTGGGATTTACGGAGGTTCTTTACGTGATTTTCGTTTTTTAAGTTTTGCACTTGGTGTCACTGTGTTTACATTCTATTCTCTCTTTGAACCCAACCAAAACTACTCAATGAAAGTATTGCTTGCTGTTTTATATATTTTGTTATCCTTATACCTACTGAGTACATTTGTACAAAGAAGTCCTTATTCTAGCAAGTTTTACAAAATTCGATCAAAAATCGGCAAACATCCGTTATTTGCACCATTTTATCGATCTGCACTTTCATTATTAATATCATATTGTATCTTACACTTATATTTTCAACCAGGGCCCAAAATACCACTCATCCTTTCTGTTTCCTTTTCAGTGATCTTTGGAAGAGTTTTATCTTTACTAGGTGGATTAAAAAAAGAAACCAAGGCAGTGTTTCTCATTGGAAGAGTTGCCCTTCTATTTGCTTTTTTCTTTTTTATTTACCAGACGTATTGGAGTTCTTTTTTTATCGCACTTTGTATCATCACAGGATCAATTGTTGGTTTTTTCAAACCGAACAAAACTCCATATAAAGAATATCTATTGATAGGTTTTGAAACAAGTATTTACCTTGGTCTTTCCTTTTTGTTATATTTCTGGAATTTACCAATGGGAATCCGAACCGTCTCAGCTTTGTTATTCGTTCCTGTTTTAGTTTATCCTTATTTAATGCAGAAACATATTGTACGTTTGCCCAGGATTTTGATGTTGGCTGCTGCAACTTTAATCGTTTTACTTTTCTTTTCACCACCAACGATTAGAACCAGTTCTCCTTTTTCCAAAAAAGAAATATTTGATCCGATTCCTTTTGCGATCACCAACATTACTTTTAATAAAAAGGATTATATTTATTATAAATCTGTATTACCGTTTGAATCGAATCCATTTTTGCCAAAACATTCGGAAATCAAAGATAAAACTGTGGTGTTAGGCCTTAGCTCCAACCAATCACAAATTATCTCCTATATTGAAAGATTAAGCCAGGAACAACATCCATTTTTAATCCTCACAACGAGAAACAAATCCAACCAGTTCCATCATATCAATGCGTTATCTCTTTTGAGTCGAAAATCGTATTGGAATTTTGATATTTATTATCCTAGTTATTTAGAATCAAAAATTGGTTTTGCTAATAGTTTGCCAGTAGATTGGAAGTTAAAATATTTTGCTGAAAAATTAGATAATGCAACAACCCAGGAAGTGGTAGCAGTCATTGATTCCGTTTTGAAATATTCGTCTGGAGATTTAAGAAAAGATGCACTTGAGATCAAACATCTTTATTATGAATCCTTTGCAGAATATGCAAGATTTTACCACACAATAGGACAAAACAAACTAGCATTAGATGCAATTGCAATCGCAAGAAAATTTGAACCTCCAAAACCAGATATACTCAGAATTGCTTTTAATAGTTTAAAATTTACGACTCCAGAAGCTGAATACATTCCTATTTTAGAAGACCTAAGTTCGGATGTTGAATTTCAGGAATTCGCTTGGAATTCGCTGATTCCGATGTTTGAATCGTTAGGGGATTGGAACAATGCACTCCGTACGATGAGTTCATTGGAACGATTTTATCGCGTAAACAACCACATTGACCAAGCCAATGAACTTGAGTTAGCACGCGTTCGGTTGTTTATAAACCAAGAAAATTGGAAAGAAGTAGAACCTATCATCAGCTCAAGGATCAGAGAAAACCCTGATTCAGTGATTTGGGAAAGACTTAAAAACGAAGTTATAGAAAAAAAAGATTCACTTAGAAGGTTGAGTGTTCGACCTGATGTGAGAGAGGCAAGAATTCAATGATCCATTCTACACTACTCGGAATCCTCGCAGCCGTTTTATCGGTGTTTGTTGCAATATTAATCGAAGGCGCATCGCTAAGATCCTTTTTCCATCTTCCCGCGATGTTACTCATCGTAGGTGGAACGTTAGGTGCAACATTCGCATCTTATTCCATTTCCCAAGTAACGAAGGCCGTAAGAGATACAAGGTTTGCTCTTTCGAGAAAAAAAGAAAGAGATCTCAAACTTATATTTTTTCGATTTTGGGAAAAAGCTAGAAAAGATGGCCTATTGTCGTTAGAAGACGAAGCAAAAAAATTAGATAATCCATTTTTACAGAAAGGGATTCAACTGATTGTAGATGGCTCAGATCCAAGAACCATTGAAGAAATTTTATGGGAAGCACACGAAGAAGAAGAAAAGAATGATATGAAATCTGCGAAAGTTTTTGAAACAGCAGCAGGTTTTTCTCCCACAGTCGGAATCATTGGTACTGTGTTAGGACTTGTCACGGTTCTCGAAAATTTAGATGGTGGAACAAAGGTTCTGGGACAAGGGATAGCAACGGCCTTCATTGCCACTTTTTATGGGATCTCATTTGCAAACTTAATTTTACTCCCTATTTCGAACCAACTCAAAGTTGTCGCCAAACGCGAGAGTAACGAACGACAAGCCATCATGAGAGGAATTTTATCGTTACAATCTGGCGAAAATCGTAGGATCCTCGCAGAACGAATTGATCCTTTTGTTAAATATTAACTGTTAATTTTTGGAATCGGGTTTGATGCAGAACAACTGATGAATTTTTTCATCACGAAAGTCTGCAGGAATCGATTCCTTGGTTCGATTGATACAAAGAAAACCCCGTTCGTTCCACTCTTCATCCACAACTTCCATTTTAAATTTTCTAAAATTGGTAGAAAACCAAATCTCACCATTATCAGAAAGAAATTTTGTTAATAGTAACAACAGAAGATTTCTATGTTTTGTTTGGACGTCCCACTCTTCTCGCATTTTTTTACTATTAGAAAAGGTTGGAGGATCCAAGAAAATTAAATCATAACGTTCCCTGTTTGGATTTTTGGTTTCTTCTTCGATCCATTGCAAAATATCAGCATTGACTATTTGATGATTTGTCGACTTAAAACCATTATGTTCGAGATTTTTTAAAGCCCAATCACAATAAGTTTTGGAGAGATCCACACTTTTTGTTTTTTTTGCACCACCTGACGCGGCGTAAACGGAGAATGCACCAGTATAAGAAAATAAATTTAATACTGATTTTCCCTGTGAGGTTTTTCTAATCCAATCTCTTGTAATACGATGATCCAAAAAAAGGCCTGTATCTAAATAATCAGATAGATTGATACGAAATTCTAAATTTGATTCCTTTACCCATTCAAAATTTCCTTCGATGGCTAATTTGTCGTATTGGTCTGAGCCTTTTTGTTTTTTACGTCGTTTTAGAAACAGTTGTCCTTCGGTGATTTGGAATACATCTCTTACAATTGTTGCAATTCTGTCGAAACGATCATCATGACCTTCTTCGGCTTGAAATCGCAATGAACTTTTGTCATACAATACCAATCCGCTGGGATACCGATCCAAAATGCATGGTATTTGTGGAATGTCTTCAGAATAAATACGATAACATTCAATTGATTCTCTTTTTGCCCATTTTTCGCGTTCCTTCTTTAATTTGCGAAGGCGATTTTCAAACATGGTAAGGGCACCAAATCCCCGTTCGGTCATGTATTATCCTTTTTGGGCAGGTTGGGATTTTTGGGTAGATCTCCCCGCCCTATTGAGACTGGGTGGGGTTATCCACCCGCCACCCAATACGCTCCGTTTACCACGACACGGCAAAAAAGTCCTTCATAAATCAGAATCCAAAAGATTTTTTTATGATCAGTTCATGTTTTTGATTGGTGAGGATTGATACGCAGAAAAGACTGTCGGCTATGTCGACAAAAGATACCACCTTCATTTACTGTGACGGTAGTTCCCGTGGAAATCCAGGACCTGCAGCGATCGGTGTTTCGTTTCAAAACAATGATGGAGTCGAATTTTTTTTTCTTTCTGAAAAAATCGGAAACGCAACAAACAATGTAGCAGAATGGCAAGCTTTACATCGAGGGATGGAAGAAGCCATCAACCAAAATCTTCAAAAAATTCGATTCCGTTTGGATTCAGAACTTGTCGTCAAACAGATGAAAGGCGAATACAAAGTAAAAAACAAAGACTTACTTGTTTTTAAAAACAAATGCGATTCTTTAAAATCATCTTTCCAAAACTTTGAAATTCAATACATCCCTCGAGAACAAAACTCTCGAGCTGACCAATTAGCAAACCTAGCCCAAGACAAAAAGGATTGATTGTGAAGTTTTGTTTTTATCTTCTTTTCTGTTTTTTTTTGATCACTTCCTTTGCCCAATGCAAAAAGTCGGTCACAAAACAGTTGGATGAGATTTTAGAAACCGGTTCACACTTCCAATCAGCAACCTTTTGTGAGAAAAACAAAACATTACTTACAGAAAGAAAAGATGATTGTGAAAAAGTGACACATCTGGCCAAAGAAGAAATCGATTCTATTCTCAACCGAAAATTGGATTTAGGTATTGCTCCAGTCATTGTAGAAAAAAACAAGGGAAAGGAAATTGAGGAGTTCTTACAAGTCCACACTCGGATGGGAATCCGTTATTGGGAAATCTGGAAAGCAAACGTGATTTTAGAATAGACAATCTTCGGCCATCACAGGATAAACAAATCATGGCTGGAGATCCTTCTCAAATACTAAAAAAAATTGGACTAAAAGTAACGAAAAATCGTGAACAAGTTCTATCCATTCTACAAGGATCCCCAAGGCCCCTGAACCACCAAGAAATCATGGAAAAACTCCCCAAAGAGGAGTCTTGGGACAGAGTGACCATCTACAGAGCTTTATCTGATTTAGAAGAAAAAAACCTACTCAATTCTCTTCATTCCACAGATCGTGTCACCTATTTCGAGTTAAAGTCTGATGGAAACCATATTGTTTCCGCAGCACATGGACATTTGATTTGTAATGTTTGTGGTAAAATTGAATGTATTGATGATCCTTGGAATGGAATTCCTTCCGCCAAACAGTTAAAAGGTTTTTCTACCGAATCGGTTGAAATCGTTTTTAGAGGCAAGTGTAGAAATTGCCAATAGATCCGCAAATCTTAATCCCCAAAAACAACTTAAACCACCTATTACAAATTGATTCTGCTCTGAAAGGAGCGGGATTTGAATGTTTTCTTGTCGGAGGTTCAGTGCGGGATTTGGTCATGGGTAAAATTCCGAAAGAATACGATCTTACAACAAATGCCGAACCGAAACAAGTCAAACGTCTCTTTCGGACTGTGATCGACACGGGAATCGAACATGGAACTGTAACAGTTGTTTTAGATAAAGTTCATTACGAAGTTACAACCTATCGCATTGACAAAGATTATACAGATGGTAGAAGGCCTGACCATGTAGAATTTGGAACGACATTATCAGAAGACCTAAAACGTCGAGATTTTACAATGAATGCGTTGGCATATGATTTGACAACTGGCCTTCTTGTTGATGAACACTCCGGTCAGAAAGATATCCAAGAACGGAAAATTCGTACGATTGGAGACCCAATCAAACGATTCTCTGAAGATGGATTACGACCCATTCGCGCCTTACGATTTGCTAGTACATTGGGTTTTGAAATTGAACCCGAAACCAAAAAAGCAATTCATGAAACAAAACAAATCACCAAAAAAATATCTTTAGAACGTTTTCAAGATGAAATTCTAAAATCTTTTATAGGCCAAAACCCATCTCGAATGATCCAACTTCTTGTCGAGGAAGGTATCTTTCAAATTTTTCTTCCAAGTCTTCCAACTGAATTAAATCCTCAAAAATATTTTTTAGAAAGACTAGACCAAACATCCAAAGAGATCATCGGACTCCAATTGGCATTGGCATTTTATTCTTTCCTTGCAGATACTACTTCAAAAGAAGTAGAAACAATTTTACGGACCTTGAAGTTTTCTGGCCAAAACACCAAAGACTGCTTATTGTTCTTTGATTTTATTTCTAAATGGGAATCAAATCTCAAAAAAACCAATATAGATGAATTTTTATTAAAGAAAGAATATTTAGCGCCAGTTAAACGACATTTTCAAAACAGATTTAAAATCGATAGAGAATTCATTCTCAAACTGACTCCAATTTTTGGAGAAACCACAATGCAACTAGTTCAAATTTGGGAAGAAGAACCCCCATTGCTTCTGACGGATATGAAACTGAACGGCAATCACCTCACCGAATCCTTCCCTGACCTGGCAAAAACGCATTATGGGACGGTTTTAAATCTCCTCTTGGACCTTGTCCTACACTCGCCTAAAGAAAATGAATATTCTAGACTATTGCGTCACTCTGCTCAATTTATAAGCAATCTGATTAAATAAATCCGAAATCCCCTCCCATTTGCTTTCTTTTTTGTTCTTTTATTAATCAAAAATTTATTTTTTTTTCGAAAGAACCCATTCAAATACAGTGTTTCTCTTTTTTTATCCTGAGGCCAGGTCGAATTTCCGCCAACCTGGTACACAACTTGCACAACAAGTTCACATAGGAGAAATGGCAAATGAGAAATAAATACACTCTGTTGGCGACGATCGTTGCTACCTTATTTTCCCAAGCTTCCCTTTTTGCTCAGGATAAAAAGGAAAAGGATAAGTCTTGGTATGAGTTGGTAAATTTTTCCGGATATGTGGATGTATACTATAACTATACTACAAACAACCGGCAAGGTGCTACACAAGATACAGCGGGAACTTTCCACACTTACAACAAGCAGTTTGCTGTGAACGCAGTTAAACTCTCTATGGAGAAGTTGGCGGATAAGGAAAGTCCATGGGGTTTCCGTTTGGATATGCAAAACGGACAAAACAACATGTACCAAGAACGTCCGTATCAAACAACGAACTCTCTTCATAACATGCAGTTGTTACAACAAGCTTATGTTTCAGCATACTTCCCAGTACTCAAAGGGTTGACAGTTGACGTAGGTAAGATGGCAACACATATCGGATTGGAACTTCTTGACTCAAAGGATAACATCGCTTACACGATTGGTTATGTGTTCTTTAACACTATCCCATTTATCCATACCGGTGCAAGAGCAAACCTCCAAATTAACGACAGGCTATCCACTGGTCTTTACCTCTACAACAGTGCCCAAGGAACTGGCTATACAGGAAACGGCCAACAATTTGGATATAACGGTTTAGCGGCTTATGGTGATCCAGCTGGAGGATCTAGTCTAACTAGTACACAACAACATGCTTATGCGGATGGTCCAAACCCAACAAGAGCGATTGGAACACAAGTAAAGTATGATGTGGTACCTGACAAATTCCAAGTGGTTTGGAACACATTGCAAGCGAATGATAATATCAAAGGTAGACAAGACAACTCCCTTTACTATCTAGAGCAAGCAACTGGAACTTCATTCCCAAAACAATCGTCTTTCAAAACTGACCATTGGATGATCCAAAACTTGATTTTGATCTACAAACCAACTGATAAATTGACTACTATCTTTGACTATACTTACGGTGAAAGAGCTGGTCAAACAAATACAGCTGCTTATGGTTATGAATCTACTGGGATTACCAAAGCAAAGTTAGATACTGCGATGCCGGGTCTTGTTCCTGATTTAGCTCCAAGCTTAGTTGCTTTGGGTTTCAACAAAGATACAAGTTTTACTCGTGAAAACAGAGTTAAACGAGTTTATCAAACATACCAATTACAAGCGAAGTATCAATTCACAAACTTCTTTGCACTTGGTTTCCGTTTTGAGTATCTCGATGACAAACGTTACGGTGGTTCACTTGCTGTAAACCCTCCTCTATTTGCAGTAACACCTGCAGACAGATATGACCTCAAGTTTCAAGATACAATTGGTGCAAGAGCGGTTAGTAACTACGGACAAATCAAAACCCTTACTTTTACACCTACTTTTGACTTAACGGAAAACCTTCAAGTGAAAGTAGACTTAAGAAGAGACTGGGGTCCTGGTCAACAATTCGTAGATACTTCTGGAAGACCGGCTTCCCACCAAAATGGTATTATCGTCGGTATGGTAGCAAAATTCTAAGGAGAAAATGATGAAAAAGAATATGAAATCCTTTAAATCAGGTTTAGTAGGAATCTCTTTGGCACTCCTTTTGGTAGCTGGCTTTGTTGGCTGCACAGATTCTGGTGCGAAAAAAGAAGATAACCCATCTGCTCTACTTTACCTAGTCAACGCTGGTGGAAGTTTCAATGATGTTCAACAAGTTTGCCTCACAGCTTATATAGCGGCGAACTCTTGTGTTGGAGGAAAAGAATACTTCAACCCAGGAACAGGTTGTGCTTTAACTAAATTGGATGGCAAAACAAAAGATGATTTGCTTGCATTGAGAGAATGTGTCCTTAAAAAAGTTAATGACCCGATTCAACCATGTAACTTACCTCAGTTTACTTATGGCCTTGCTCAACAAGCTCTTGCGGGTGCTTTTGCAGCTTGTAACACTTCGTATACAACAACTGCCGGAACAACGGTAGATTTGACTGGATACTTAGTATACTAACCAATATTAAGTCAGGAGACAATCTCTCCTGACTATTTTTCGAATTTTGAATTCAAATCAATTCAACAAACAAAAAGAAACACAGTGTTACGGCTTTTTATATTCCACTCTTTCGACAAATGATCTTCTAAAGATCACAGTAATCTCTTTATCCGGAAGAGAATCTCCTGAAAACTTACTGATTGGTCTTTTATAAACCCAATACTCACGATCTCCACCATGTTTGACTTCATCTGGATCACCAATATATTCGCGAACAAAATTTCCATTTTTACCTGGTAATGTGTCCTTGATTTCTTTTCGAAGTTTCATACCTGCAAGTTGTTCTGCTGTTAGTTGGGCCAGAGCTTCTTCCCGTTTTTCATCTTCTGATTGGATGTCTTTTGCCGATTTGGACATAAATTCTCGACATTTGGTTTCGTCTTGAAATGTCTTCATACAATTTTCAAAAAGACTTTCTTGGTTTTTAACTTCTAACGTGCGTGCACATGAAGCAGTAACGAACAATACAATTAACACTAATGATCTGTTCACAAACCCTCCCATTATTACGCCTATAAAATTAAATGATTGATTTATTGAAAATCAATTATCGTTAGAAGTTAAGTGGAATTTTATTTCGTCCACTCTAGGAAGATATACTGTTTTATGTCAAAATTTCTCTCCCGGTTTTCCATTCAAACTAGACTCCTACTTTTGCCATTCCCACTCATTGTATCACTATTCATCATTCTGCTTATTTTAGTACGATCACTGAATGGAACGATTCAATTTGCCGAAAAAGAACAATTGGGAATCCATACTTTAAAACCAATTTATTTAGCTTATAGAGAAGGATTAGAAAGACTAAAAATCGGACAAGAAAACACGACTGATTTAATCCCACTGATAAAAGTAGCAAAAACAAAAATCAATGAAACGGAGTTACTGACTCAAGAAACGAAAGAACTAATTATTTGGGATAAATATACGAAAGTTAACTTTTTTGATCAGTCCACAGGCATTCGATTTCTTGGGGATACACAAGAGCTGGCTTTGAAAGTTGGTGACCTTTCAAACCTAATTCTTGATCCAGAAGTAAACTCTTACTACCAAATGGAGATTATATTCTTTAGAGTACCAGAAATCCTAAAGAATATTGCAGTTTTAAAAGGAATTGCTCGTGACGAATACACAAATACATCTAACCAAAATAAACAATACTCCAGTGTTAGCTATACAAAAGCATTGATAGCAATTAATATTATCGAGGCCACTTGCAACGAGATTCAAAAATCTTATACAAAATCTGTTGAAGACACTTCTCCTTATGAAAAAGAACTAATTGATGCAAAAACAACCGCAAAAACATCTTGTGAAAGCTACACACATGAACTAAAAGAAACCTTTATCATCAACACAGCAAAACCCTCTTCCTCAGAAAAATTGTTTACGACGATTCACAAAGGAACTTTGATCGCAGGGAATATTCAGGATCGTTCCATTGTAATACTTGAAAAATTAGTGAATGAACGTATTCAGATGTTGACCTTCCAGAGAAATACTAACATCCTTTTGGTTTTGTTTTCGCTACTTATTTCCATTATCTTTGTTATCTTTATTTTCAGAAGTATTAACAATCCTCTTATAACAGTTCTTTCTAAGGTAAATGAACTTTCAAGCGGAGAAGCAGACTTAACCAAAACCCTTCCCAACTTTGGCCAGAATGAAATTGGAAAAATTACCGAGTCCATCAATCTTTTTTTAACAAATCTCAATCATATCATGAATCAATTGAAAATTTCGGTAAGTGAAGCAGAAAAAGCTGCTTATAAATTAAAACAAGATGCAATCTCAGTTTCCGATAATGCTTCATCACTGGCATCTATCTCAGAAGAATCAGCAGCTTCATTGGAAGAACTCACAACCTCTTTTGAAATTATGTTTGAATTCATTACTAATGAAACTAAAAACATAGTAAAAATTACGGAAGAAATGAAAAATATTGAAGGATCTATTTCCAATATAGAAAAAGCACTTCTACAATTAACTGACCAGTCCATCACTTCCACAAACTTGGCAAACTTAGGAAATACATCGGTTCAAAATACAGACAACGCAATGTCAGAAATTCACTCTGTAACCAAAGAAATCACTGGAATTGTAGATCTTATTACTGAAATCTCAGAAAGAACCAACTTACTAGCATTAAATGCTAGTATTGAAGCGGCTCGCGCTGGAGATGCAGGTATGGGGTTTGCTGTTGTGGCAGAAGAAATATCAAAATTAGCTGACAAAACTCAATCTTCAGTCAAAAATATCAAACGTCTCATTGATAAAAGTAATTCTGTCGTCAACATTGGCGCAAATCATGTTCATGAAACCGTAAATGCATTAAGTGAAATTGTAGAACAATCAAAAAGAATGCAAGATAGTGTAGATGGTTTAAAAGAAGAAATGACTACGCAAACAAAAAGTTTAATTAATGTGACAACAGAATTAAACGGCTTACAAGAAATGGCAGAGACAATTGAATTCTCAAGCAGGGAACAGAAAAAAGCTTCCGAAGATATGGTAAATACAATCAACACTCTATCCGGTAGTGCTCAAGAATTGGCAAACAATTCGGAAGACTTGAACCAAGTGAGCCAAAAAATTGGAGAAATTGCGGGAACCATTGCGACTGTCACAAATTCCTTTCATACTCACTAACAAACGCTAGACTTTATGCCTAAAAACTATCAGACTAAAAGTTGAAGTTTTCAGAAATTCAAAAAAACCGAATCAAAAAATAGAATTGATAGATTGGGCCGGGGTTCCCTGTTTGGTTCCTATGTCCTCATCCCCATCTCAAAAGAATAAAAAACTAATGAAAGAAAAACTTATTTTTTTCATTTTTTTTACAATACACATAACTTCGATTAGCTGTAATTCCCAACCACAAACTAACGAACAACAAAACTCTAGTTTAAATATACTTCTAGTTTACTTGACCTCAAATCTCGTAAATGCCACCGAACTACAAACAGTTGCGAGAAAAAAAATTGGTATCCTTCCTAATTACATCCCAGGTTCGGAATCAGATTCAATTGAAAAAATCGCTTTGGGGAACAAACTATTTAGGGATAACAAACTTTCTTCCAATCATGTTCAATCCTGCCTCACTTGTCATCCGTTAGATGGGAATGCAGCAGGAATGGATCGACAATCGACCTCAAGAGGAACATTTGGCCAAATAGGGAAAAGAAACACTCCAACCATTCTTAATGTTGGTTTTTTACCGTTCCTTTTTTGGGATGGAAGACGAGACACATTGTACAACCAAGCGATTGATCCATTTATCAATCCATTAGAAATGTCGTTACCATCTGATACAGAATTATTAACGCGAGTCCAAAACGACTCAAGTTATACTTCTTTTTTTGCGAATGCATTTCCGGATTCTCCAAGCCCAAGCCTTCATTCCATTCGTCTTGCCCTAGTTGCATTTGAAAGATCACTTGTTTCAAAATCTCGATTCGATGATTTTGTTGAATCAAATGTACAAGCACTTGAAAACAATGAAATAGAAGGACTCCGAATATTTTTAGACGTAGGATGTAACAACTGTCATACCAAAAATCTACTCGGTGGATCACAATTTTCAAAGTTAGATTCAAAATATACTTACAATCCGAATGATTTTGGCCGATCAGAATTTACCGGAAACCCTGCTGACAATTTTTTCTTTAAAGTTCCTCCGTTACGTAACGTAGCATTGACTCCACCTTATTTTCACGATGGCAGTGTTCCTACATTGAAAGAAGCAGTGAAGAGAATGAACCAGTACAATCTGAACCGTAACATTACTGATTCAGAAATTGATTTGATTGTTTCATTCCTAAAATCTTTATCAGATAAAACAAAGACAAACTAAATGATTTGACAAATAATATCGTGCTTGGAACTCTGGCATTACCTTCAGGGAGGAAACAGGTGAAAGTCCTGTGCTGACCCGCAACTGTGATGCACCAATTATAGTTTAAACTATATTAGGTGATAAGCCAGATCTTCCCCGCAATGTTTTCTCGTGGATTGGGAACTTTGCACACTTACAACTTTCTGTATCAACAGATATTGTAAAGGGGCCCCGAAGGTAAACTCGGGGCACCCGTATGGAAAAAACACTACTTACATATCTATCTATAGATTTTAAGATTTCACGTCTTCTGACTTGGATAAACCTATTTCCTGTCCGTGTTCCCCTAAATTCAAACCAAGATTTAGGAGAATCTAAATGAAAACTTCATTCAAACTAACAATCGTAATGTTGTTTGCGCTTTTTATCACAGCATGTGCGGATAGTGGCAAAGTAGACAAATCGGTAGCTGATAATAATTTAGTATTAGGATTATTGAAAACAGCAGAGTCATCGGCAAAAGAAGCTGGCCAAATTGAAATTAGAGGAACATATTTTCAAGGAAGCTGTAATGCTGGAACATGTACCACTCCAGGTTCCAACACTGTTTCAATCCAATCCAATTTCGGAACCACTACAGGATATTTATACGTTGATTATGTAAATGGTACAGGCACTTCAACATATCGAGTCAACGCTGAAATCGTAGAATTTAGCAACACAGAACGAGTGCTTTATTACAAACCAAAAAACAGTGCAAACATTTCGGCTCTCATATGGACAATCACTGCTGAAAATGAAATTTTAATTTGCGATGTATTTAACGGCAAACCATCATTAGCTGAAACTAAAACAGATCTGACTTCCAGAAAAGCATCTGGAACAGTTCATACTACAAATCCCAAAGCAGCAGGCTGCAATGGTTCATTTGCATTTAATTTCTTAACTAGAACTTTTTAAATTTAAAAATTTTGCCTTTATTCATTCGGATAAAGGCAAATAGGAGACTATTCGTGGGTCCGTTTCAAACAAAATCTATATTATTCATGTTCTTTATCACTTCAACATTATGGCAATGCTCTGAGAAAGAAAATAATAATGACCTCTTATTACCATTATTAGCGCTACCACTAACAAACTCTTCTTCTGTGGGTCCGTGCCCACCAACAACTCTCCCAACAACAATTCCCATTGCCAATACTGTTGTCTCAGCTAATTCCACAGTCAGCGGATTTAACGTTTCATCTAAGGCAATCAACGGAATTTGCGGTGGCGGCGAATTTTCCGGATCATTGGATGTTTACGCATTAAATTTAACAGGAGCCGGTGCGACAATTGTTCTATCATGGGCAGGAAAGACGGTTAAAAACGTTACTGGAATTGATTTTATAGTATATGAAAATCCATTCAGAGTTTCTGAAACTAGCGATCGTTATGCGTTTGATCCAATGGTGGTTCAAGTTTCTTTTGATGGAACAAACTATTGTGGATTTGATTTGAGTGGATTCAACCCATCAACAGCAGATAGCAATAAAATTTCTTCTTGGCCGGGATTCGGTGGCCTTCGACCTGTTCTTTACAATATGGCCACAAAACCATTCAGTTTGGATGAATTGTTTACAACTACAAATGGTTTTTTAGTCGGCGGTGGTGATGGATTCAATCTTGATGATTTAATCGTTGGTGGACCCGGTGCCAATTGTGATACGACAGCTCGTACAAATATCCAAACCAATGGATTTAAATTTATTAAAATGATTTCTGCTTCAGCGGTTACAAATCCAAATACAGGATTAGGTTATGTATATCCACATTCATATAACAATGGACCGGATATCGATGGAGTGGTTGCTAAATCTGTTGAATGATTAAAATCAATCATTCAATGAAACAAATCAATTCAATCTTAAAGTTAAACGACAATTTATTTTCGATACTGAATCAAATTAAGATCATAATTTAAAAAATCCAACTCATTCCTGATTAGTTATTCAGACTAATTAGTCAGTAAGAATTGGATTATTATTTTTTGTTTCTAGAAAGAAGTAATACCTTTTACTTCTTTCTTCGACTCGATTTTCTTTCGGATCCACCACCGGAACTAGTAGTGGAAGATACTTGAGGTTTGGTTTTGCTAGTTTTAACTTCATTCCCAAACATATCAACTTCTGCTCTTTGTTCCTCACCAATCTTTTTGTATTCTTTCGGTGAAGATACATCTTGATTGCGATCGGAATCCGTTACTTCAATTCTTAACAAGAAGGATACTACTTCATTTTTAAGATTTTCAACCAATTGATCAAACATCTTAAAACCTTGGAGTTTGTATTCGATCAATGGATTTTTTTCACCATAACCAACTGTCCAAATCCCTTCTTTTAAATGATCCATTGCATAAAGGTGTTCTTTCCATCTATGATCCAGAATGTCCAAAAATACATTCCTTTCAATTGATCTCCAAACTTCTTCACCAATAGAAGAAACTTTAAATTCATACAGGTTTTTTACTAATTTGGATACTATCTCAAATACTTTTAGTTGGGGATTTGATTCTTTTTTAAATTGTTTTGAGTCAATCGAATCAGAAATTCCCAAACTTTGTAACCATTCGTTCAGTGAATCTGTTTCCCAAGCGTCTACATTGTTGCCTTCACAATAAAGGATCACTTGGTTTTCAACAACTTCGTCAAAGAAATCAACAATGGTTCGTGACATGTTTCCTTTGTCCAAAAGTTCATTACGAATTCCGTAGATATAAATCCTTTGGCGATTCATAACATCATCATACTCTAACAAATGTTTTCTGATATCAAAGTTATGACCTTCCACTCGTTTCTGGGCACGCGCGATCGCATTAGAGACCATACTATGCTCCAACTCTTGGCCTTCCGGCATCTTGAGAGTATCCATAATACGGGCAATACGATCTGATCCAAAAATTCGCATCAAATCATCTTGTAAGGATAAATAAAATCTTGAAGAACCCGGGTCTCCCTGTCTACCAGATCGCCCACGAAGCTGGTTATCAATCCGGCGCGATTCATGTCGTTCGGAACCAATAATATGCAATCCACCAGCGGCAATGACAAAGTCATGATCCACTTTCCATTTTTTGGCTTCTGTTAGAATTTTATTACATTCTTTTTTGATGTTTTCATTTTTGATTTCAGAAGTTTTAGCTTCAGCCTCTTCAAACTTTTGTTTGATTAAATGCTCACGAAAGCTGTAAATCACTTCTAATTCTGATTTTGTTTTAATTCCTAATGAATCGCTTAGATCATCTAGTTTTTCTAAATCTTCTTTGTACTTTGGTGCACCACCAAGAACAATATCCGTTCCTCGACCAGCCATGTTTGTTGCAATGGTAATGGCTCCTGGACGACCTGCATTGGCTACAATTTCGGATTCTCGTTCATGTTGCTTTGCATTTAATACGTTATGCGGAATTCCATGAGATATGAGAAGTTTTGAGAGAACTTCTGATTTTTCAATAGAGATAGTTCCCACAAGCACTGGTTGTTTTTTTGAGACTTTTTCTTGGATGTCTTTGACCACTGCATCAAATTTTTCACGTTCCGTTTTGTAAACTCTGTCTGCCATATCCAATCGTTGGATTTTCAAATTAGAAGGAATGACAATGACATCTAAATTATAGATTTTTTTAAATTCTTCTGCTTCCGTGTCCGCAGTTCCTGTCATACCAGCTAACTTCTTATAAATGCGGAAATAATTTTGGAAAGTAATGGATGCTAAAGTCTGGGACTCACGAGCAATTGGCACACCTTCTTTTGCTTCTAAGGACTGATGTAATCCGTCAGAATAACGACGACCTTTCATCAATCGACCAGTGAACTCATCCACAATGATGACTTCTCCGTCTTGTACTACATAATCTTTATCTCTATAAAATATCTTATGCGCTTTGAGTGCTTGTTGAACGTGGTGAACAAGTTCGATGTTTTCAGCTTGGTACAAGTTTTCAACACCCAACAACTCTTCCACATGGTGGACACCGGCCTCGGATAAAATTACATTTTTTGCTTTTTCATCGATCTCATAGTCTTCCCCTTCGATGAGTTTAGGGATAATTTTATTCACTTTAAGATATTTGTCTGTGGACTCTTCGGCTGGGCCAGAAATGATCAGAGGGGTTCTTGCTTCATCCACTAAAATGGAATCCACCTCATCCACAATTGCAAAGTTATGTTGTCTTTGAACACGGTGTTCTTTGTAACTCACCATATTATCGCGCAAATAATCAAATCCAAACTCATTATTAGTTCCATAAGTAATATCTGAATTATAAGCAATTTTTCTTTCTTCATGATCCATATCATGTTGGATGATACCTACAGAAACTTTTAAAAACTCAAATACAGGACGCATCCAATTGGCATCCCGTTTTGCTAAATAATCGTTTACCGTAACAACATGAACCCCATCGTCAGAAAGTGCATTTAAATAAATGGGTAAGGTTGAAGTTAAGGTTTTACCTTCACCCGTTTTCATCTCAGAAATATTTCCCCAATGTAAAGAAATACCACCCATCATCTGTACATCAAAATGACGCATACCTAAAGTTCGATAAGCAACTTCGCGAACAGTTGCAAATGCTTCTGGCAAAATATCATCGAGAGTTTCACCAGAGGAAAGTCTTTCTTTAAACTTTTTGGTTTGTGCGGACAACATTTCATCGTCCATAGCTTTGATTGTCGGCTCAAAAGAATTGATAGCATCCACGATTGGATTTAATCTTTTTAAATCCCTTTCATACTTACTGCCGAATAAAATTGTTAATATTTTTTGAAACATACCGAGTCCGTTATAATTTTATAATATTTCGAAATATAGTATTAGCAGTTTCTGCCATTACCTTTTGTTTACTTTCAATCTCAGAAAAATCACCATTACCTTTTGCTATAAAATCTTTATGGACAGACTGCCATACACGAAGCATCTCTAAAGTTGGTTCTAAATGAGTTTGGAAAGCAAAAACTTTGTTTTTATATGAAAACATTTGGTTTGCATAAAAATCACTCGCAAGCAAATGTTCTGCTCCTACTGGAATATCAAATATATCTTCATGAAGATGAAAAGCAAGGATCGATTCTTTTTGAATTCCATTAAAAATTGTATGTTCTGGTTTTAATAAATGTAAATCAGAGAATCCCGTTTCAGGACCCTTTGTCCCTGGCCGAACATTGGCACCTAACGCCTTCGCAATGATTTGAGAACCCAAACAAATTCCAATTAATTTTTTATTAGGTAAGGCAACCACATTGTTCACAATGTCATAATAAGGTTTAAAAAATTCTTGTTCTTCAGGATCGGCAACCGACTGAGGGCCACCTAACATCACAATTAAATCAAAATTCAAATGAATTTCTGGCATCAAATGAATACGTTTGTCATATGCATTTTGATAACTGATCCGATACCCGGCTTCACGAAGTAGTGGCTCTAGAATTCCTGGCCCCTCACAATCGATAAATCTTATGAATACTGCTCTCATAATGATTCCATTCCAAATTGATAACGAAAGAAATTAAACTTTGCATCCTTTCGAATGACTTCGGGAGATGTTTGTTCCGAAATGGATCCCAAAAAATTATAATACAACCGCATGGGTTTGGTAGCGAACAACATAGTCTCCGGTGTTCCTGTGATCAAACTCCCTTCTTTGACACGGAAAGGTGGTTTCATAAACACAATGGGAACTCGGATATTTCTATTTTTGATTTCTGTTTCCATTCTTGTTTTTGCCAACTGATATACTTCGCCAAACGGACGTTCATCGGTTATATCGGAAACAATTTGGTAAGGGTCGACAACCATGTATAAAGCTTTCGAAGGAAAGCGGCTTTCGATTTCTGCATGCAGAAGATTGAGTGCCGGTATCTCTTTCCAACAAGGAACACAATCGGGTGAGTATACATTGATGGCAATTTCCTCTTTTTCCAATTGGGAAAAAGAAATTTCAGCACCAGAGGCGGTAAGTCCGGCCCAAGACTCCTCTCCAAAATAAGAAGATTTCGCCGGGGCACAGCTAATGAGACATAAACTAACAGTTAAGATGAGGGAGGCTTTCATAAATCCCATATGTTGGACGGTCCTTCCCCATGGTTTGGACTAGGAGAAGGTCTGTAAAGCCAGTTTTCGAACTTTCCCTTGACATCTGACCCCCACCCCTCAGTCTGGTCTAACATTCCACTCACTTCCTCCAGGGAATCAAAGAAAATGAGCCAATCGCACAAAGAAGACTTCGATATCGTATCCTTAATAGAACTTTGCCGGGAAAAAAAATACGAAACTTGCGTGGCCGGTTTCAGCACGATCGACAAAATTGATAAGATCACTCTCCCTAAAAAATTAAAAAACCGTAAACTGACAGTGCAGGCTTTATATGCGCTGACAAATGATATGGTGCAGTGGAAATACCTTTCCTCTGAAGAAAAAGCTCTTCTCCAAGCAGAAAAAGATAAACTGGCAGGTGTTACATCCACAGCAGGAACTTCTTTTGCTCCTCATGCAGAAGAAGATATCGAAGAAGATTTTATCCCTGAAGAAGAAGCTCGTAAACCAGAACTTGAAGATGGTTTCGAAGACGAATTTGGTGATGATTCTGAGGACGAAGAAGAAGAAGAGGATGATGACGATTTCGACGACGACTCTGATGACGATGATGATTCAGACGAGGATGATGAGGACTAGAGGTTACTCCCATTCCTCTAATCCCTCACTTTCAAAACAACCTTCTCTATAACTTTCAAACTTCCGATCATTTTTATCTACATTCAAAAGTCTCCCCTGAAAAGGAGGCTTTGCGATTTCTTTCGACATTCAGTTTTGATTCCATTCCCGTTGTCCTTGGTCTCGGTGCCTTACATGCCGTAAGATCTTTCATTGCCAATCCGAACCATCCCATCATTATCTTTTGGGAACCAGAAAAAGAAGTTTATGAATTGAATGAATTCCAATCGGAACTTGAAGATCTAAAAAACCAAGCCAAGGCCCAGGGTTGTTATTTATTTTGTCTCACAGGAACAACTCCAAATTGGGCGGACCTCAAAACCATAGTCAAAAACACCCAAACGGCAGCAAATTCATCCCAATCCAAATGGAGGTTGTACATATCGCCAAGTTATGAACGTTTTTTTTCAGACTTGGTATCGATTTGCAAAAACAATTTTCAATCGCAGTTTGTTTCTAATGAAATCAATCAAAACACCATCCAACATTTCAGTAAGTTATGGACTCATAATTATTTAAAAAATAGAACCGGTCTGTTTTATAACGATACTAGCATCCGATGGTTTCAATCCTTCTCAGGTGAAAAAACATCTATTTTATTTTTGGGTGCGAGTCCTGGATTAGAAATCGATCTTCCCACCATCCAAAAATACAGGTCATCCTTTCTCATTTTTGCCAGTGATACTTCTATCGGTTATCTTTTGCCAAACGGTATTGTTCCTGATTATATTGTTTCTTTTGATTCTGGCCGAGGAACAACCTACCATTTTTTAACAGAAATTCCATCAAATATCCCCATCATTACTTGGTTAGGTGGAGCACCCTTTATTTTTGAACTAAAAAATCCAAAAATTTTGGTCAATACGGGTCACCCACTCGATCAAATCCAGGAACATCTATTTCAAACTGGATTGGGAAAAAAATGGCCACATTATTCCAACTCTAGTTTGAATTTAATGGGGATAGTTTTGTCGATTACAGACCAGATAAAAAATAGAGAATTTTTTGTAAGTGGGGTCAGTTATATTGCAGAGCGTGGAAAATCCCATTGCACAGGAACTGGATACGAACGGTTTTATCTTCCAACCACGAATCGAAAAAAAAGTTTAGAATTAACCACCAAACGTTTGTATTCTGGTGAACGAAAAGGCAAAAATCAAATTGCCTGGGAACAAATGAATCAAAAGGAATCTACTTTAAAGATTCAAAATCTCAAAGAAGCAAATGGATCAAATCTACCATCCAAGCCAAAAGCAGAACATTTCCTCGAATCGTTTCAGGGTTTTCCCCCATCTATTTCGGATCTGGCAAAGTGGGCTAACCAAGACCAATCCGGAATCATTCATAGAAAAACTCTTACCACTTGGTTGCGGTTTTCACTAAGTTAAGCTCCGAATAGAACTGGTATTTCTTGTAGATTCCACTCTGCTCGTTCTTTGTTTGCGGGAATTTGGTCAAAACCTTTTGTTTTTTTGGATTTCCCCTTAGGTCTTCTTTCCATATCCTCTAAAATTTTTTCTAACCTCTCTTGCATAAGCAAATGCAAATTCATTTGGTCTAACATTTCCATAGTGATTTCCTCCACTGATGTTCTCACTATACAATTTCCCTGGGACAAAATAGAAATTAGATGGGAAAAAAATATCTATTGCGTCCAAAAGAAATTAAAATATAAGAGTGTTACGGGAAAAGACGTTTGTGAATTTTCAAGATATTATTTCTCAATTAGAGACTGCAAAAGAATCCAGAATTAACTTTTACTTTGTTACAGAAGAACAAAATCAGGAGATATACGCATTGCTTGTCCATGTAATGGGGTATATGGACAAACTCTATTTAGTAGAAGTTATCTTTACCGTCCTAAAAGAACTCCTCATGAATGCCAATAAGGCAAATGCAAAACGCGATTACTTTTCCCGTGAAAATTTAGACATCCAAAATGCTGGTGATTATGCGAAAGGAATGTCCCGATTCCAAGAAAACATCATCATGAAATGGAATGAACAATTGGATCGTTTGGAAGGCGGAAATTACTACATCAGTTTACTGATGAAAGTAGAAGGAAAGTCCATCCACTTTGCTGTAGAAAACAATGCACCAATCACCAAAGAAGAACTAGCACGGATTAATCGAAGGATCGAAGTGGCAAAGAACTACAACGATCTGTCAGATGCTTTCACTGATGTATCGGACAGTACAGAATCGGCAGGTTTAGGATTAGTACTGATTCAACTCCTTTTAAAAAATTCAGGAATTGGTTCTGAAAAATTCAAAATCTTTACAAATGACAAAATAACACGCGCTACTCTATCTGTTCCCGAAGTTACAACCCCTGTCGAAATCCAAACAGATCTAAAAACAAAACTTCTAAATGAAATAGATGGATTGCCTCCACTACCGCATTCACTTACAAAAATCATTCAACTTTGTAACAATCCTGATTCTGACTTACATATGATTTCTCAAGAAATCGAAAGAAATCCGGCGCTTTCTGCTGATCTATTAAAACTATCCAACTCTGCCTTTTTTGCAAATCGAAGCCAAGTCAGTTCCATCTTACAAGCTGTCAAAGTTGTTGGCCTAAAGAATTTACGAAACCTACTCTATGTTTCTGGAGTCCGTAAAATTATGGATGGTCAATATGGAAAGATGATGGATGTTTGGGACCATTCCAGCCGATGCAGTTATTACGCGCGTTATTTGGCGACAGAAAACAATCATACAAATAAAATTGCAGATATCATTGCCGTCAGTGCCTTGTTACACGATATAGGAAAGTTCCTTTTACTTTCTGTGGACCGAGGTTTTTTCAAAAAAATCGAAACCTACCAAAGAGGAGTCGATTCTGGAAACTCAACTCTTTTAGAAGAGATGGCCATTGGACTTAGCCACCCGCAACTCGGGGCCCTTCTTGCTGAAAAATGGGAATTCCCTCTCGACCTTCGTGTTGCCATCGAATACCATCACAAACCATTTTTGGCGCCTGCCGAACTACGTGATCTTGTCGAAGTCATTTATATGGCCAATATGATGGCAGATTATCATGAGCAGAAAAAAGGTTTTTATGCCATTGACAAAATCCTACTCGCAAAATTTAATTTAGATAATATCGATGTGTTCTCTGCTGCAGTGAATAAAATCGAACTTCTATTTAAAAAATCGAATGAGTGAAGTGATTCGTTTTGATTCTGTTTCGTTTGTAAGAACTGACAAAAAAATTTTAGACCAAGTTCATTTTTCCTTAAACCAAGGTGATTCTCTTGCTATCATCGGAAGAAACGGTGCGGGAAAAACAACACTCATCAATTTACTGTTTGGTTATTCCTGGCCCACGACTGGCTCCATTTCTGCTTTTGGCGAGACCTATGGTGAAACTCCGATGGCACCTTTACAAAATCGAATTGGTATGGTGCAACCAGGCCACCAAGAAACCTTACTACAACGGCTTACCACCTTTGAAATGGTTTTAACTGGGGTCATCGGAACTCTTGGACTTTATAAAGATCCAACAAAAGAACAAGAAAAAACCGCAGAATCTTTGTTAGCTTCCATTGGTTTAATTCATAAAAAAAATCAAATATATTCTACACTCTCTTCCGGGGAAAAAATGAAGGTTCTATTGTTAAGAGCTTTCGGCGTGGGAAAAGAAATTTTGGTTTTAGATGAACCGACTGCGACCTTAGACATTACAGCAAGAACCGATTTTGGAAAGTCATTGGCCCAATTAAAAAACGGAAATCCCCATCTCACAAGAATTCTCATCACCCATAGAATCGAAGAAATCCCAGAAGATTTTTCCAAAATACTTTTGTTAAAAGAAGGAAAGGTCATTAGTTTTGGAGAAAAAGCTGAAGTTTTAACAGATCAAAACTTATCTAATCTGTATGATCTAGACTTACAAGTGAACGTAAAAAAAGGACAGTATTCCGTTACTGTCCTTTCTTAAAGAAATCAAATTTCTCATCGAATGCCATTCAAAGATTTGGCCTACGTTTTGATTACGGCTCTAGGTCTTTGATGCCCAACTGAATCCAGACTTTGGATGCAGTTGGGTTCAACTACCGATTAATTCGAATACATAGACTTTTCAATAAAGTTAGATGCACTACAACCTGTCGTTCCCACATCTGAGATGGTTTTATCTTGTGCGATACAGAAGATTTTCCACCAACGATTCGAATGGTTTGGAGCAATGGAATAGTTTCTTACTTCTCCGACACTTCCCTTGAAGATCCGAACATTGGCTCCTGAAACTCCCATCAGTGCCTCACCAGACCAATTGTAGATACTGTAATAACGGTTTGGTTGGTTCCAAACGGATCCTTGGAGGGTAATGGTTTCCGGGCCATATCCTGTTGTGATATCATAATCTAAACTACCATTCCCGGATCCGAGTGGAGTTTTATTATTCCAAACAATGCGGCTATTACCTGAATTTCCATATTGTAAATGCGAATCCAAGTCTCGCGGTTTGGCACCCCAAGAAAGAACCACTCGCATTTCATTATCAGCAAGGATTGGTGTGACAAGAATGTTTTGGTTTGCTGGTGTTTCCGAACCTGCAGAAACCACTGTTCGATAAGTCGTTGCGTAATTTTCGGAAACAGAAGTACAATCCCCTCTTTTTCCAGAACCAGATACCTCTAAGGTATAGTTTCCAGGTGGAACAGAAGGAATCACATAAGATCCGTCAGTTGATGTTTTGACACTTGGGATTGTGACTCCATTGGCATCAATGGCATAAGATCCAGACTTTACATTTACACCAGGTCGAATTCGTGCCGTTAGGTTACAAACACCGGTATTATATAGTGCTGAAAGTGCTCTTCCAGAAATGGATCCACTGGTTTGGCTTCCTGGAACAAAGGTAATGATATCAAAGTTTGTGGTGACATCTGCTTGGATATCCACAATCCCTTCTACTGATGCATAACCTGCCGAGACAAATCGAATTTTCCAACGACCTGCGTTGATATTAAATATCGTATACTGACTTGCATTAGAAAAAATCGTCGCTCCAGTTGCAATGGATGCCGGTTGCACACCTGCTGATGGACGTAATGTGCCACCATTTGGATCTACAATTTCTAAAGAGTAAGTTCCAAGGAAAGAAAATCCCCCAGGAGTTCGCACTGATCCTGTTAAATGGCCACGACCATTATTGGTAATCACAGGTGTATTGACGACAACCGTTCCCCCACCAGTTCCTACTTCAACAGGGAAGTAAGTAGTGATTCCATTTTTTTCTACACGGAGTTGGTAAGAACCAGGAGAAAGAAATGGGAAACTATAACTTCCATTTGATTGTGAAGTGACAGATCCGACCACTTGGTCTGAACCAGAAGTTCTTGTAGCAGAAACGGAACAATTCGGAGAATCAAACCCACCAGAACAGTCACGATGAACATCTGCTGCAAAATTCCCACCCACAAGACGTCCGAGAGTCACAGTGGCACCACTTACATTTTGAGTGGAAACAGCATCCGTCACCACACCAGTAACAGTAGCCCTTGGGCTATGCATCACAGTTCCGTTTACGTTATGTAAAACAGGTGAAGATGCATATTGGTTGGTTGCCACAGAAGATGTATCCACTCGTAAACTACTGGATGATAAATAACTTGATTGGTAGGACGGAGCCACACGATCCACAACAATGAGTTGGTAGGAACTTTGACGGAAATTATACTCTGTCCCAGAAATGATATCAATGGAAGCCGTATTGTCATTCGCTCTAGCAACACTTGGCGTTTGCGCTAAGGTAGTCGCAAGGCCTGAACCTAATTGGTATAAGGCATAACTCACTCGACCAACTTCATCGTTTGTAAACGGAGGAGGAAGAATAGCAGGCAAAGCCACTACATAAGAACTTCCACCAAAACTAAATTGGCCACCTGAAGTTGTCGTGATATGTGCCAAAGCAGAACCATCAGAAGAAGTATTCCCTAACAATACAAGATAAAGTCCTGATTGAGAGGAATGAACTGAGTTGGCACTTGGAGCCGCATCACGAACCGAAATGGAACCGGCAATTTGAGAACGAGCTGCTATGGATGTCATAGAAATTGTTCCCGCATTATAGTTGTTACCGTTTAAACTAATTTGTAATGGATTTGATGAACAAGGGGAATTGTTGGAACCACAATAATTTTCAAACCCAGGAGCCGAAATGTAATATGCCCAAAGTCCACTGGCAGCAAGGAAAGATACTTCTTTTGTTGTTGGGTTGACTTCGTAGAGTTTGTTTCCATAGGTTTGGTATGCCCATGGACCTGAACCTTGGTATGCCACCAAACAAGAAGCAGTTGGATTCACCGCACATGAACAAATCGACCCAGTTGGATTTACAGAACAATTGGTTCCTGCCACAGCACTCAAAGCTTCAATAATCCAAACTTTGATAGCGTTTCCAAGAATTGGATCGTCTTTCAAATACAACAAACGAGAAGGAGCTTGGTTTGTGGAAGGTCTTACGTTGATGACTGTTCCTGCTACATGGTTTCCACTTGTATCTTTTACAAATCCCGTTACAAGTGAAGGTTTGGCAACAATGTAGATTGGATCAACTAGAGCTACATTTTTGGTTCCTCCATTCGGAGAGGCCGTAAACAAAAAGGACTGCGATACGGTATAAAAAACAGGATTGGATACTTCTAAATAATAAACACCATTGGTAAGGTAACTTCCTTCGATGGCAAAACTTCCATTTCCTGTAATTTGAACTGTTTGTAAAATAGCACCTTGTTCGTTCTTCAATTTAATAGTAAAAACGGTAGTGGAATCAGAAGCAATTGCACCGTTCAGAATATTTCCAGTTAGGTGAAGATCACTTTCTGTTGCTGCCATCCAAGGAAGACTTGTTTCTCCCAAATCCACAACCGCCACAGTATTTGGATTGGTTCCCGGAAAGGTAAAATGAATGAATTCTGTTGTATTCGCAAAAGGTTGTCCCGATACTTCTACAGAATCGCCAGAATAAACAATCGTGTAATTACCATTAGGTAAAGGATTGATGTTAATGACATACGATCCGTTTGCATCGGTTACACCAGTTCCCACTGTGTTGCCGTTGGCATCAACAATAGAAACTGTGATCCCCGCAATGGGTCCTGCCGGTACAGTGACACCGCCACCAGAAAACCCAGGGCTTGTGACCACTCCTACAAACTGTGCAGGACCTTGACCATAGTACAGACGTTCTGCGAGTAGATTTCCGACATTGACTAAAGTATAAGGATTTTGTGTAGGATCAAATACATAAGAAAAATCTTGGTAAGTATAATTGAGTCCAAAACCTGTATTGATCAGAACTCGGTAATTATTGTTTGGAAGGTCACTAAGATCAAATTGGAACTTTCCATTTGATTCTGCATATGTGGAGGCAACGAGGGTATTGTTATCTCCATTGGCAACTTCAATCCTAACAGAGATTAAAGTAAGGTCGACACATCCAGGAGCTTGGGGAGCCCCAGGGTTTCCACAAACAACATTTGCAGGGACACCGGAAACGACAGGAACGATCGTTCCGATCACACGTGCTGGTCCGTGGTTTGGAACTTCTTGTTCGGAATTGTTGCCGGGAACTTCGTCAGGGTCTGTGACGCCGGTAGAATCGCCGGGTGTGGGAAGAGGAACGCCGTTAGAGTCAGCAGGAGTGTCAAGGCCCCCACTAGAATCAGCCACTGCACCACCAGCTCCTAATAGGAACCAAAATGGCATCGATTTCTTTTTTCGGGAACACCCAACAAATACCAAAGAAATGAGAACGAGAACAGTGAAAATTCCTCGAACGCGCATAGACTTACCCTCTAATCAAATTCGCTTTGTGGCAAGAACCACAGTCTTTCAAATGCACTTCGGGAAATACCTAAACCCCGCCGAAGTGTACCATTTGTAGTCTGTTTCCGTACAGAATGCAAATCTTTTTTAGGGGTATCGGCAAAAAATGAACAAAATTAACGAATCTTAGGGAAAAATAACCCGGGAACGGAATTTCGATTGCCCTCGGCCCCCGTTTTTTAGCCTACTCATAGCGGAATATGTGGGAGAATTGGTTAACACCAGAACAATGGAAGCTCCTCATGATTCCCTTCACTTATGGGTTTGTGGGTTGGGTGACGAACTGGCTTGCTCTCAAAATGACCTTCTATCCGATCCAATTTGTGGGGATCCCTCCCTATTTGGGATGGCAGGGCATCATTCCGAGAAAGGCACATAAAATGGCAAGTAAGTCCGTTGATGTCATCACGGAACGCCTTCTCAACATCAAAGAAGTATTTTTAAAAGTAGATCCCAAAAAAGCAGAGTTAGTTTTTTTACCAGCACTTGATTCTAGCATTCGTTATACGATGAAGGAATTTTCAGATAGTTTGGATCCAAAACTTTGGGATATGATTCCGGAAGTGGTTCGGGAAGAAATTTACCACAAGGTGAGAAGAGAAAGTGGAGTCACCATCCGAAAGGTGATTCGAAAACTTCAAAAGGACATTGATTCTTTATTTGATGTAAAGGCCCTAGTTTTAAAAAAACTTTCCGGTAATAATGTTGGCCTTGTGGTAGAACTTTTTAAAGAAGTGGGGGCTCCCGAGTTTCAGTTTATCGAGAGATCAGGGTTTTACTTTGGTTTTCTACTAGGCCTCGTACAAATGATATTTATGATTTATTTTCCATTGGTATGGACCCTTCCCATCCAAGGAGTGATCGTTGGATATCTAACCAACTATCTTGCATTAGAGATGATCTTTCGTCCCCTTTTTCCTAAAAAGTTTTTAGGAATTTTTACTTACCAAGGTTTGTTTTTAAAAAGACAATCCGAAGTTTCCAGACTCTATGCAAAACTGGTAAGTGAAAAAATTCTCACTCCAAAAAATATTTTATCTGAACTTATATTTGGAAAAGCTTCTGCAGATATCATCAACATCATTCGGAAGGAAGTGATATCTCATGTAGACACAATTACTTTCCTTGCAAAACCAGCCCTTTTTGCAGCAGGAAAAATTGAAGAGTTTGATGCTGCCAAAGAAAGAATTGCCGTTGCAATGGCGGACAATGCAGTAGAAAAATCTTTTCATCTCGAGACTTACTTAGGCGAAGCTTTAGAGATAGAGAAAATGATGGGAGACCGAATGTCAGCCCTTCCTCCGAAGGAATTTGAGTCTATACTTAGGTCTGCATTCCAAGAAGATGAATTATTGTTAATTTTAGTAGGTGCCGCACTCGGTGCATTGGTTGGATGGTTTCAAATGGTGTTTATCGTATGACAAAAACAATTCTTGTTACAGGAGGAAGTGGTGTTCTTGGAAAAGAACTATTGAATGGTTTGATTGATGAGTATAAAATCATCGCCATCGGAAAAAACTATGCAAGTTTCCCAGACTCCATTCGTTTTCATAAAAATTTTAAATTTTATGAAAGGGATCTTTCTAAAATAGGTAACCAAGAAGAATTTTTAATTCCAGAATCTTTAGACTTAATCCTTCATTTGGCTGCCGTTGTATCTGGGGCAAAAGTCACAGAAGAAATTTACCACCAAATCAACGTTAACTCCACAAAGTTACTTATAGAATTTGCAAAATCAAAAAATGTCCCCCACTTCGGATTTGTGAGTTCTGTTTCTGTCTACGGATCAAAAGAAATAAATCTAACTATCGACAGCGAACGTTTGGGCAAAACCATTTATGCAAAAACAAAAGCTTTGGCTGAAAATTACGTAATCAACTCGGGGAAACCATATTCCATATTTCGACTGGCAAGTATTTATGGCAAAGGAACAAAAAGTTTTATCTCCAAACTTCGTTCATTAACCAAACTAAGAATTTATCCTTATATTTCTTTAAATCGCAAAAAATCTCTCCTCCATATTGAAGATGCAACAAAAGCGCTTCTCATATGGACCAAACAAACATTAAATGGAGAACCTCCAAAGCCTGTTTATGTGTTTTCACATCCCGAATTTGTGACAGTAAACCAAGTCATCAAAACCTTTCAGGAATTAGGAATTGTAAAAGGTTTTCTTTTTCCCGTTCCCGTAGGTGGGATCTGGGCAAGATTTGTAGAATTCATTTTTCGCTCCCTCACCTTTCTAAGGAAAAAACCATTTCACGGTTCTCCCCTACAACCCCTATTAGAATCAGTGGCCATTTATGATGCGGAGTCTTTTGAAAATTTAGGTTTTTTTCCAGAACGAGATTTACGAAAAGGTCTCGCCGACTATCAATAATCAAGGTACTAGGGGCCGATATTCTAAATATGAAAAAGCGACTTTGCGTATTAGTTTTATTATGTCTTACTCTTTCTCATTTGGATGCAGCAACTTGGATTGAAGATTCTTTGAGTTTTGCATTTGAATATCCAAGGGGCTGGGCAAAGTCAGTTTTGCGTTATCCCGATACAGTCCGAATCCAGTTTTCCAAAACCAATCGAGAAGCGATCCTACAAATTGATGTGGCTCGAAGGACAAAGGATTATGATATCGATCGTTTTATCGAAGAAACTGTTGATACATTTTTAACAAAATACCCCGACTTGAAGTTAGTTCGCGAAAAAGTTTTGGAAAACGAAGTTGCTGGTTTTGATGAATCCGTCTTTGTAGTGTTACATTACACAGAACAAAAACAATTGGTTTCCAATCGATTTTTGTTTCACAGAAAAGGTGGATTGTATTATGTAATTCAAGCAAAAACACCTAGAACACTTTTTGCAAAATACTCTAAAGATCTAGATTTAGTGATGAAGAGTTTTCGTAGAGAATCTCGAAGCAAAAATAGATGGCGTAACGATAGTTTGGCGCACCTAGATCCAATCAAAGATGAACGTATCATTCAATATGTATCCATTACCATCAGACCAATTGACTCATACCCACATGAACAAGGGGCTGTGAACAAACAAGAAGATGGTTGGTTGTTTTCAGTCGAAGGAAATAAAAAACCAAATCCAACAGAATGGGACAATCGAACCAAACCATCTCAAAATGACAGCGGATACACCCCAGCGGATGTCAAACCTGATACCCCTAGTTCCGACGAACCCGTTGTCATTCCAGATAGTTCAGGACTATAGTCCCTATTTCTCATTTTCTTCCCAGAAAATCAATTTGAGAACCAATCGGAGCCCCCTGGAAATCTAGGGGAGCCTACTCCCTCCAAATCCAATTCACGTCTCCAAAATCCAATTTCCCCTTGACGGAAATAAGAGGATTCCTTTTATCGTATATTTACGATATACTATGGCCTTAAACAAAAAAACAGAATTTCCCGAGAGCATCCAAAGGATGGCGTCTTTTACCAAACTTCTGAGTCATCCGGCAAGGCTTGCTATTTTGGAAGTTTTGGCGAAACGACAAACATGTGTTTGTGGAGAAATCGTTGAAATCCTACCACTTGCCCAATCAACAGTTTCCCAACATTTAAAAGAATTAAAAGAAGGTGGGCTTGTGAAAGGGGAGGTGGAAGGAACCTCCTCTTGTTACTGCATTGATTGGGAAAATCTATCAAAGGCCTATGAGGAATTTTCAGAACATATTGCACTCATCAAACAATACCAAACAAAACAAAAAGGAAACTGTTGTGAATAAAACTAAAAATATTTTAATCCTTTGCACTGGAAATAGTTGCAGAAGCCAAATTGCAGAAGGTTGGATGCGGTTTTATGCAAAGGACAAAGCCAATGTTTATAGCGCAGGGATAGAAACCCATGGAGTCAATCCCAAAGCCATAACCACAATGAAAGAGGCGGGAATAGATATTTCTAAACATACTTCCAACCATATAAATGAATACAAAGACGTTCCTTTTGATTTTATCATCACTGTTTGTGACCATGCAAAAGAAAATTGTCCCTACTTTCCAAGTGATGCCAAAAGGCTACATCATAACTTTTCCGATCCTTCAAAATTAGTAGGAACAGAAGAAGAAGTAAAGGTCGCATTTGCGAAAACAAGAGAAGAGATTCGAAATTACTGTCAATCTTTTGTAAACAAGGAACTATAGGAGAAAAAAAATGAAAACACTTACTTGGAATGATTTGATCACAAATTTGGATTTGTATCCTGAACTTCATCTAAACTTTGAATACGATAAAAACCAAACCATATTCCCGAACTACCATATTACCGAATTCAAATTGGCAAAAATTCAATCAGTCGATTGTGGTGGGAATTCTGATTCTTGGACAGAAATTATTTTGCAAGTATTAGAGCCAAAAATTGAAAAAGATACGGAATCGATGAAACTCTCAAAAGTGAATTCCATTATCAAAAAAGTAACGAATGTAATGGAGATACCATCAAATTCAATTTTACGTATTGAATTTGGGAACGATCAATCGGCAATGCGTCAATACTTTGTATCGGAATTGATTCCAATGGAAAATGCACTTCTCATCCAACTAAAAGATGGGAAAACAGAATGCAAAGCATCTGCAAGTTGTGGTCTCCCCAAAGATGTTGTTAGCTTTCCTAAATTAGAAAAATCAAACGGAAGTTGTTGTTCTCCAAAACAAAAAAACGAATCGAATGAACCAGCAGGATGTTGTTAGGTGAAAGCTTTATCTTTTTTAGATAGATTTCTTACACTTTGGATCTTTGGAGCAATGGTGGTTGGTTTACTGATTGGAAAATTTTTACCATCCGTTGTTTCCGGATTTTCCACTCTTTCCATTGGAACTACTAATATCCCATTGGCCATTGGACTCATCCTTATGATGTATCCTCCTCTTGCGAAAGTAAAATATAAAGAGATGGGAAAAGTGTTTCAGGATGGAAAATTATTAACACTTTCACTATTACTCAACTGGATCATCGGTCCCATCCTTATGTTTTTTCTGGCGATTACCTTTCTTGGGGATGAACCAGAATATAGAACTGGGTTGATTCTCATTGGCCTTGCTCGTTGTATAGCGATGGTGATTGTTTGGAATGATTTAGCAGAAGGTGACCGTGAATATGGAGCGGCATTAGTTGCTCTGAATAGTATCTTCCAAGTTTTCTTTTATAGTTTTTATGCCTATTTGTTCATCACCATTTTTCCACCTTATTTTGGTTTGGCTGGATCGGAAGTCTCAATTCAGATTTCAGATATTGCAGAAACAGTGGGAATTTATTTAGGAATTCCATTTTTACTCGGATTTCTATCTAGATATGGATTCGAAAAGATTGGAAAAAAAGAATTCTATGAAACAAAATTTCTCCCAAAAGTTTCACCTTTAACACTGTTAGCACTATTGTTTACGATTATTGTAATGTTTAGTTTAAAAGGCGAAATGATCTTTGAACTAAGTGACGACGTGGTTCGAGTGGCAATTCCCCTACTTTTGTATTTTGGAATTATGTTTTTTCTAAGCTTTTGGATCGGATACAAATTAGGAGTGGATTATTCTAAAAACGCAGCGGTGAGTTTTACTGCAACAGGGAATAACTTTGAATTGGCGATTGCTGTGGCCATTGGTGTTTTTGGAATTCAAAGTGGTGCCGCCTTTGTTGGCGTGATTGGCCCACTGATTGAAGTTCCTGCACTTATTTTACTTGTTAAGTTTGCGATTGGATTTCGAAATAACTTCTATAAAGAAAATAACAAAGTTATTTAAAAAAGAGATTTTAATCTTTAGTGTGAGTGTATATTTAATACTAAAGTTAAAAACTTTAATCTACAGAACTTTCCAGTATTTGCATTTTTACTTGGAGATATTATGAATCCATTTTTGGTATCTTTTTGTCAATCGTGCCAAACGAATTTGATCCATCAAAAGTCGTATGAAAGGTGATACTTGGACAGTTGGTTTTTTATTTTCTGACAATCGATTCAGTTGGTAACGAACCATTGCCATATTGGCCAAACCTTTTAAAGTTTTAGATTTCCATTTTGGATCAGGTAAATGTCTCTCCGAATGAGAATTTGTTTTCCAATCATTGGGAAGATTCGGGTTGAGGGCTAGTGCCGTGGCAATTCCCACAAGTGGAACACCCGAATCCAAAACCGATTCTGCAATTTGTTTCCTGCGAATTCCACCAGTAACTAAAATAGGAACCGTTGCTGTTTTTGCTACCTCACTGGCAAATTCCAAAAAGTATGCCTCTCTAGAAATGGTAGATCCATCCCGGGATTCACCTTGCATGGCCGGGGCTTCATAATTTCCGCCAGACAATTCAATAAAATCGACACCTAACGTTTGTATTTTGGATATTACTTCTTTTGCATCCTGAAACTGAAACCCGCCTTTTTGAAAATCAGAAGAATTTAATTTAACAGCAACAATGAAATTTGGTTTTACTGTTTTACGAACAGCTTGGATCACCTCTAACAAAAATCGCGATCGATTTTCTAAACTACCACCCCACTCGTCTATTCTTTGGTTGGCTATGGGTGATAAAAATTGACTGATCAAATATCCATGAGCCGCATGAATTTCCACTCCATCGAAACCAGATTCCTCGGCCAATAAAGAAGTCTTGGCAAACCTTTGAATGGTTTCTTCGATTTCTGTTTTTGTCATCGCTCTTGGTTTTCCCAAAAGTTTAGAAAGTTTTCCAATATCCACTGCTATCGCAGAAGGTGCCCAAACTTCCCCACCTAACTTAGCCAATACTTGTCTACCAGGATGGTTGATCTGCATGATGATCTTTCCACCTGCCGCTTTTGCTTTTGATGACCATTGGCGAAATCCTTCTAATCGGGACCCCTCTTCTAAAACCACACCGCCTGGCCCAGTCATGGCTCTATGGTCTACCATTACGTTTCCCGTGATCATTGTCCCAACTCCACCATGTGCCCAAGTTTCATATAAATTCCAAAGTGCTTTGTCTGGTTCTAATTGGGGGTTGGAAAGATTTTCTTCCATTGCTGCTTTCACAAGTCGGTTGGGCAAAGAGATACCATTGGGGAGAGGAAAAGGAGAAAATAGGAAAGAATTGGAATTCATTTGTCTAGATTAGACAAAAACTTAATCCCCAAAGACGGATGAATCCTTTAGGAATTTTCTCCTTTTTTTCGCGCCCGTTTGTTTTCGTACATACGACTATCCGCGACCGCCACCAAGGTTTCAGGTTCATTTCCGTCATCGGAAGAAAAGGAAATGCCTATACTGGATTTGATTTGGAGTTTGGTCATTTCAAATTGAATTTCTACTTCCACCATGTTTCTGGTCTGTTCCAACCGGTATAAAATGGATTCTTTGGATTCCTTATGGATGAGGATCAAACCGAATTCATCTCCGCCGAGCCTTGCCAAAATATCTTGGTTTTGAATAAGACGTGAAAGTTTTTGAGCAAACTGAACAATATAAAAATCTCCAGCTGCGTGCCCGTAGGCATCATTTATTTTTTTGAGTCCATCCAAATCAAATAAAGCAACCGTTAAAGAGGATCCATCGTTTGTAATTTGAGAGAGGCCCTTTCTTAAACTATCATAAAATGCGGAACGGTTGTGAATACCCGTGAGTGTATCATGGCTTGCCAGATATGCCATTGACTGAAGTTTTTTTTCTTTTTCTGCCCAACGATATGCGTTGTGTAAAACTGCTGCCATTGTGCCAGATAACATATTTAGCACATAAGTATCATTAGATGAATAAAAACCAACTTTAGAACTATAAACTTTTAGCACACCTAATACTTCAGTGTCAAAGTATAAAGGAAGAACAATCATAGAACGAAGCCCAACAACACGGCATGCCTCACGATTGACACGGTCATCCTCTTCGGAATCAACACAATACAAAGTGGATCTTGATTGGAGGCTAAGACCGGAAAAACTACCTTTTACTGGTAGTCTTAGTCCAAGTTGTTTTTCAGCTTTGCCACTGGCCGCACGGTAAACCAAATCATCACCTTCCACTAGTTCGAAAACAGCACCTTCAGAACCAGTAATTTCCTTGGCACGAAGTGTGATACGATCTAATAAATAAGGAACATCTGGTTTAGCAGCTGTTAACTCTGTTTGGAGTTTGAGTATTCTTTCTAATGTTGAATCAGAAGAGGAGCTTTCCATAGACTATCTATGGAAAGAGATTCCAAACTCCACTTTTTAAATCTAGCTTAATTTGCGAATTCCCTCTGCGATACAATAATTGGCAATCGCAAGTAAGATATGAAAAATATCAACGTTCAGGATTGACCCTGTTGATCCTTTCGTACCAATCACAAGACCAGCAACAATAAATAAAACAGAACCAATGATTCCCATGATTGCTGCATTTGATTTTCTAGGGAAACGAACTAGTGAACTAATAAGAATGATGAACATAGCAATTCCACCAACGACTGTCGAGTAAATGCCAAGTGGGTAGAGATAAGAAAATGCTAAATAAAGAAGAAATGCGACAGCGATGAAGAGGAAAAAAGTTTTTTCCGATAAAGAACGAAAAGTGAAGTGAAAAAAGGCGAGTCCCAAAAGAGGAACACCCACACAACCCGATAAACCCACAAAAAAACGATAGATAGAATCCAGTGTATTGATCCCTAGAAAATGGATCGAACCAAGACCAGCAGAAATTCCAATGATTGCAAATCCATAAAGGGCGGAGCGAGAAGGAATGGAAGACTTTCCTACAAATCGGTAAGCCATCGCCAATGACACTAAGGAAAGAATTAAGTCTGAAAGGAAAGTTGAGAAAACCATGGCAGGAATTAGAACTAATTGAGTACAAAAAACAAGATAAATTAAACCTCCAAAGGAATTAATTTAAGGAACAATGACTCTTTGAGATTTGAGAACTATGTCTTGAATGATGTAATCCAACTCCTTGGCCGATTCCAACAAGTGATCTAAACTCCGAAGTTCCTCTTCTCTGGACAAAGTGCCCAGTTTTATCAAATCAACAAGGCCCATGATCCGAGCCAAGGGGTTTCGTACAACATGGGACTGGGTCCAGGCGATGGCTTTTAATTTTTCATTTTGGGTTTGGATGGCTGTGATTTGAAAGACCCGTTCTGTCACATCGTGAAAATTATCCACAATGCCACCAATGGATTCGTCATCGATTAAGTTGGTAATGGTCGACTCCACCCACCTCCATGATCCATCTTGGTGTTTGATTCTAAAATTGTGACTAGGGAGAGAACTTCCAATGGGAATGTGACGAACATCTTCCAATCGTTTGATAATTTTTGTGACATCATCTGGATGCAGAAAATCGAATAAGTTCATGTGCATCACATCGGATTCCGAATACCCCAAAACTTTTGTAATAGATGGAGAAACATATTTTGCTCTACCTTCTGCGTTAAGGATAGCAATCACATCGATTCCATTTTCTACGAGGGCCCTGTATCTTTTTTCACTGGCCATTAGTTCCATTCGTTTGGCCATCAAATCAGTGATGTCTTTTGAAAAACAAGCAAGGCCAGTGATATTGTTTTCTGCATTGCGAATGGGATTAAAAAAAACCTCTCGGTGTTCTTCTTTTTCTGTGATGGGACTTATAAATCTTTCGTATGTTTTGAAGGATTCACCAGAAAGCCCTTTTTCATAATAACCCTTCCACTTTTCATAAAAGGCTTCGCCTTGGCTCATGATGAGAACGGAATCTCCTTCTTTTGCAATAGTCCCACGAAGGAACCCCATCACATCCAAAAAAGGTTTATTCGCAGCAATCAAACAGAAGTTAGAGTCAAGTGACCAAATCAAATCAGAAGTACCATTGATTAGAGCTTCCTGGTTTCTTTTGATACGAATGAGTTTTTCCTCTGCTTTGACTTTGTCGGATATATCTCTTGTAACACTTAAAACAGAAATAATTTCACCTGTTTGGTTTTCTAAAGGTGCGGCCGTACTTTCCATCCAACGTTCTTTTCCTTTTAATCCAATCATTCTAAATCTTGTACTCGATTGAATGCCTTGCAGAGCATTGTTATGAATTGTTTGATAAAATTTTAAATCTGCAGGGTTTACTAATTTTTCAACTTTTTGTCCGATGGCATCTTCAGGACAATTTGCTTCGATCATTTGTAAACCGGCAGGATTCATTTCGACAAGAATTCCATCTGGGGAAACAACCTTCACACATTCTGGTTCCGATTGGAGGATTGTGCTGAGTCTTAATTCTTGTGCGAGTAAACTTTGATAAGCTTCTCTTTGTTCGGTGATGTCTTGAAAAATTCCTACAATTTGTTCAGGTTCATTTTTATCATTCCGAACCACTTCCGCAAGAGAATGCACATATTTGACCTTTCCAGTTGTTGTGACCAATCTGCATTCCAAATCATATCTGATTCCTTTTTCCAACACCTCTTTCATATGTTGGGTAGCAAGTTCCCGGTCCTCTGGATGAACAAATAAATAACCTTTTTCTAAATCAACTGGCATAGAAGAAGGATCCATTTCTAAAATATGAAACACACCTTCTGACCAATTTAAGGTTTGGTGAATAAAATCCACTTCCCAATGGCCAAGTTTTCCAAGAGTTTCCATTTGCCTTAGAATGAGTTCTTGTTTTTTACCTTCCCCTTTTACCGAAGAAGGAGGGATTAGATTGTCATTTTTTTTCTTTTTCACAAAGAGCTACCCCCATAAAACAGAAGTATGATTTTGTCAGAGTGAGAAAACGAAGTCAGCCTTTTTTTTAATTAAAATTAAAAAATCGACCCAGTGATTTCTAATGATTTTCCCCAAACTCCCCAACTAACAATTTGATATCGTCTAGCATGGTTTTGATGGACTCACCGCGGTTTCCGTTATAAACACCACGAAAGTTTAAATTGGGATCGATCAAAAAAATTTGTTCAGAATGAACGAAGTCTCTTGTTGGATTTTTGTTAGTTGTATTTGTATCCGCTTGGAATGTATTACGAGCAATTTCGAAGATTTTTTCTCTATCTCCAGTTAACAAATTCCAATACTTTGAATAAATTCCTTTTTCCTCTGCAAATTTTTTTAATTCAGGCGGAGTATCCAAATCAGGAGTAACAGAATAAGAAACAATCTGAATGTTTTGTGTTTTGGTAATCTCCGATTGAACAAATTTCAAATTTCGGATGATATTTGGGCAAATCCCATGGCACCTAGCAAAGAAAAATGACACTATTGTTATTTTACCTTTAAAATGTGATTCGTCTATATTTTGGCTGAGTTGGTTTTGAAATACAAAAGGATCAACCTTTCTTGCAGAATTTGGTGTTTGGCCTTTATCCACCCAAAATGCTTCTAAATCGCGACCACGAAAATAAGGTAGTGAATCTTTTTTAGGCGTATCAAAAAAAGTTATTTTAGAATCTTTTTCTCCATCTTCGCGTTGGAACCAACCACAGGAGAATAACTGTATGCTCATTATGAAAAATAGAAAATTAAATCGAATCAATTTAATCATGGATTGATAACTGTTTTTTTATTTGTCTCATCACCTTTGAGTTTAAAACAAAGTTTGGAGCCAATCACTCCATACAACCGCTCAGGAGTATATGAATAATTGGAATATATTTTACCGTCTTTTCGCCAAACTTTTGTTCCAATGTTGGTTCCATTTTTAAATTTGGCAAACCGATAAACAGTTCCGTCTTCGTGCCATTCCCAATGGTCACCTTCCGCTAAATCATTTTCATATGAAAACTGGAATCTGGCTTTGCCGTTTTCATACCAACCTCGATGAGTGCCAATGCGTTTCCCTTGTTTGTAAAAATACTCTGCACCCAATTGACCGTTTGCATAGATATCAACGGTTGGTCCATCTTCCAGGCCGTCCTCAAAAGATGTCATACGAATGGTACCGTTTGGATGGATTGATTTCATTTTTCCAGAAAATTTTTGGCCCTTATAGTAATAGGTACTTTCCAATCCAAGACTCAAGTCTGGATCATTATCCATCACCACCTCTCCGCAATGTACAAAAGAGGTGAGAAGAACCAAATAAAGGAAAATTTGCCTTCGTTTTACAAGTTCCATGATTTTAATTTTGGAATTTAGTTTGCTGATCCACCGGAGCCAATGAGTTTTCCAGAAAGTAGAATTCCGTTTACTTCGGAACCACTATTCACATGGTAATGACGAGCTGACCCACCTGTTTTTAAAGTATTGTAATTGTTTGCACCAGCCCAAGTGGTTGGCACAGCAGTACTGGAACCGGCATCCGTACATTTTGTGCTACTATTTGGTCCACCTAACGTAAACCCTGTGGTCAGACCTGCCGTTGTAGCATCATGTTTTTTTCCAAAAATCAAATACCCGTCTTGTGCTATTCCCACAAGTTTGCTATCGTTATTGGAAATTTTTGGAGGTTCCACGTGGTAATGATAAGATCCCGTATTCGTTGGGTGTCCTTGCGAAGAATCGAATGTATAGTACTCAGTTGATAAAGAATCACCGGGTGCGGCTTGGTCATTATAAATAGCAATTCCATTAGTTGAAACTCCGATCATTCCAAATCCGGAGGAAGGAGCAGAAGTATTTGTATTATCAGCTGGAACTGTCAAAGTATAGTTTTGCGATTTAATCAAATTGGGGTTAGCGGCATTTGCCTGACCCGAATTCACATACATAGAAGATTCATACCCTGCACTAGAGGAACCCCAATAAATACTTTTGTAAGTTGGCAGTGAGTTAAATTTAAAAACATAATTAGATCCACTGACAGACACAGTCACACAAGTAAAACTTGTTTGGATCCAAGAAGGAACTCCGGCACCGAAGGTTGTTGTACAAGTTCCAGTATATCCTGAGGAAGAACTGCTAAGCAGACCAAGTAAAGCTAAGGAAGTTACATCTGTTTCTTTTTTGTCTCCAGCACATTGAATTGCAAAGAAGAGAGCGAAGATAAGTGAGAGTGTTTTTTTAAACATAGGGAAAAACATAGGAACGAAAATTCGTATGTAAAGTTTATTTTTAGGCGATTAGGTTTTTCGATAAAACAACTTGATAACAATCAAGGGGATACACCAGGGAATTATCCGCAAACATTTCTGCTTGGCAAAGAACGTTTTTAATAGAAAATCTGAGAATCCCGAAGTATAAATCGCTCAGATTATTTTTTTCTCAAAACAGATAGCAGTGGGATCTGTTATCCATTTACCAAACGCTGGAATTTCTTTGAATCCAAAGTTTTTATATAAAGTTAATGCCTCTGGTTGTGGCGCACCAGCTCGTAAGATCAAGGAAGAATAATGGTCCATTCTAGCTTGTTTTTCTACTTCACCTAACAATGAATTGGCGATCCTATTTTTTCGAAACTGGGAAAATACGAACACTGCGTCCAACTCACACTGTGCATCGCTGAACTTTGTATATGCGGCAGATCCCATAACTTCACCCGTTATGGAATGTTCGGCGAGAAAAAACCGTCCTAGAGGAGGCAAAAAATCTTGGAAGTCCATTGGATTCGGTGCTTGGAATCCGTATCGAATTTGAATTTCTTCCCATAGCTGGTCCATACTAAGCTTAGAGTTTGGATCGAGAGTTTCGACCATCCGGATTTTGAAATTTTGATTCATCAATGTAGAAAGATGAACTTCCTTATATTAAATTTTGCAAATACTATTTTAAGGTGGTGAGATATTGCAGGTTGTTGTATAGGGAAGTTATTGGGTGGCGGGTGGTCACACCCCACCCAATCAGGGCGGGGATACCTACATCCAACCTGTACCACCCACACCCCAAAAAAAAGCCCCCATTCCTGGAGGCTTTCCTTTCGACCGACTTTCTTTTTGAAAATCTTAGTCTTTTTTCGAAGCTGCTTCTTTGATTACGTAAGCTGCAATTTCGTTCTTTTGGATTTGAGTCGTTCCTTCGAAGATCGTGAGGATTTTTGAATCTCTCATTAACTTCTCAACTGGATACTCTTTCGTGTATCCGTATCCACCAAAAATTTGAACTGCGTCAGTAGCACACTGAACCGCACATTCAGAAGCGTATGCTTTTGCAATCGCAGAGTATTTTGGAAGGTTAGGATCGTTTGCATCAGAAAGACGAGCTGCTTTGTAAGTGATTTCTCTTGCAGTTTCTACTTTGATAGACATATCAGCTAACATGTGTTGCACTGCTTGGAAAGTTCCGATTTTAACTCCGAACTGTTCTCTCTCACGAGCGTAACGAGCTGCATGGTCAAGTGCTGCTTGCGCTACACCCACACCCATTACCGCTACGAACGGACGAGAAGCATTCAATGTTTGAAGAGCGTAAACGAAACCGAGGTTTTCTTTTCCTACGAGTGCGTCTTCACCTACTTCACAATCTTCAAAGATCACTTGGTGAGTGGAAGATGCTCTAATTCCGAGTTTATCTTCTTTTTTACCAACAGTTAAACCTTTTGCATTACGTGGAACGTAGAAACAAGAAACACCACGTGTTCCGCGGTTTTTATCAGTATAAGCAAATACAGTAAAGGCTTGGGCATCAGATGCACCAGTGATCCATTGTTTTGCACCGTTGATGATCCATTTGTCGCCTTTTTTCTCAGCGCGAGTGGTCATACCAGGAACGTCAGAACCAGCACCAGGCTCAGACAAACAGAAAGAAACTCCGAACTTTCCGTCGGCAATTTCTGGAAGCCATTTTAATTTTTGTTCGTGAGTCGCACCTTTTAGAATTGGAAGGATTCCAAGACCAGTGTAAGCAAATCCTAATGCGATTCCAAGGCATCCACGAGAAAGTTCCTCGATGGCTAAACACTGCTCGATCGCACCAAGTCCCCATCCACCGTATTCTTCTGGAATGACAAGACCGTTAATTCCAAGTTCCGAACGCATTTTATTGATGAGTTCTGTTGGGTGTTGGTTTTTCTCATCCCAGTGCAATGCGACTTCATGCGGGATTTCTTTTTTAACGAAGTTACGAACTAAATCTCTGATTTCAAGTTGTTGCTCTGTGAATTGGCTATACATTCCGGGATGTTCCTTATGAGAATGGGGTATTTACTACCTTTTTTCGTACGACCCTTCCTGTGCCAAGGGTTTTTCTCTCTTTACAAGAAAGCAAATACACTGTAAAATTTTCCATTTGTATGGCTAAATCGTGTTCTTTATTCCACAACCTCCGACAGCTGTCTGCTGTTCTCCTCATCACCGTTTCTTTTGTCCTAGTTTCCTGTGCGGGTCGTCCCAAATACGAACCGAAGGCAAACTTGAGTTATGCGAACTTTGAAGTTTACTTCCAAGAGAAGTTAGCCGAGAGTAAACGTAAAAACCATAGACCAGGAAATGAAGAACGTTATATCAGTTTTGGTAAAAAAACGCCCTTAGCATTTTTATACATTCATGGGTTTGGTGCTTCTCGTGCAGAAGGAGAAGAGGTGATGGAAAAATTGGCCAAAAAATTTAAAGCCAATACTTACCTACTTCGTCTTCCGGGGCACGGAACCAACAAAGAAGACCAAAGAGACCAAAACTTTAATAACTATTTAGATGCATCTCGTGAAGCTTTATATATGATGCAGTCACAAGGAGATCGAGTGGTTGTGTTTGGAAGTTCGATGGGAGGACTCCTTGCCACTTGGCTTGCTTCCGAATACCCTGAAGAAGTGGATGGACTTGTATTAGCAAATCCATTCTATGCACCTGTGGATGGAAGTCTGAATATACTCAACTATCCCGGTGGACTTACCTTCATTCATTTGCTCAAAGGAAAAGTTAGATCCTCTTCCCACAATAACAATCCTAAGGTGTTACCAGAACGAAATAACTTTTGGTATCCAGAACAATACTTTTCGGCTCTTGTAGGTGTGAATGATTTAAAAAACTATGCTGCGGTTCCTGCTGTGTTTCGCAAAGTAACATCTCCCGCATTACTCTTGTACTACTATAAAAATGAAAAAGAACAAGACCCAACTGCCAGTGTTCCTAAAATGTTAGAAGGTTATACCAATTTTGGATTAGATAAAACTCCGAATCCACTCAACCGAAAGGTGGTCGTGGAAAATGGAATGCATGTTCTGATGTCGAAATGGGTGATCACAGACAAAGCTTTTATTGAGGCCCAAACCGAAAAATGGCTCACAGAACTTTCTAAGTCGAAGTAAAAACAGTCTATAGATAACAGTTAGTTCAAAAACTACGAAAGGAGATTTGATTCCATGAAAGCATCCAAGGAACGCATCGCACTGGTCACTGGGGCCAACCGAGGGATAGGGAAACAAGTCTCCATCGATCTTGCAAAACAAGGAATCTATGTTCTCATCGGTGCAAGAAATCCTGGGGAAGCAGAAGACACACTCGCAGCAGTCAAAGCAGTCGGCAAAGGGGAAATTCTGTCCCTTGATGTTTCCAAAGAACAAAGTATCAGTGAGGCCCTTGACACCATCACAGGAAGTTTCGGTAAATTGGATATCCTTGTGAACAATGCAGGGATTTTTGCTGACCCAGGTTCTTTCTTTGATACCTCAAGCGAAGACTTACATAGAACCCTACTTGTGAATCTTTATGGTCCGTTACGTATGATTCAGGTATTCCTACCAATGATGATCCAAAACAATTTTGGTCGTATTGTGAATGTTAGCTCAGGAATGGGACAACTCTCCGATATGGGAGGTGGGTATCCCGCTTACCGGATTTCCAAAACTGCCATCAATGCCCTCACCAATGTGGCAAGTTTTGAAGCTGTGGGTAAAAATATTAAAATCAATTCAGTTTGTCCTGGTTGGGTAAAAACCGATATGGGTGGTGCCAGTGCCACAAGGCCTGTGGAAAAAGGGGCAGAGACTATCGTTTGGGCAGCAACCTTGCCAGATAATGGGCCTACAGGAAAATTCTTTCGGGATCAAAAAGAGATTAGTTGGTAGGTGAGTATAAGCCACTGCTTTCGATCCAATCGCTTTCCACTAAAATTAAGATGGATTTGGCTAAGGCCTAGAATGGATGACATAAAATATAAACTCTTATTTTTACTCATAATTTTATCCACAAATCCAATATTTGGGAAATTAATTGATACTTCAAAGTTAGAAGAGGGAGATATTATTTTTCATGAATCAAAATCAGAACAAGCAACGGCAATAAAATTAGCAACAAAATCTAAGTACACCCATGTTGGAATTATCTTTAAATATGGAAAAACATTCAAAGTATTAGAGGCCATTGAACCTGTCAAAATCACCGATCTCCCAAAATTCATCGGGAGAGGAACAAACAACCATTATGTGATCAAACGTATCAGTAATGCAAAAACAAAACTGACACCAGAGACCATTCAAAAAATGAAAGAATATGGTAATTCCTTACTTGGCAAACATTATGATCTTTACTTTGAGTGGTCGGATGATCGAATTTATTGTACGGAACTTGTTTGGAAACTTTATGACAAGTTTACAGGCATCCAACTGGGAGATTTAAAAACCTTACGCGACTTTGATTTATCTTCTAAACAAGTCCTAACTCTCATGAAAAAAAGATATGGGAATAACATTCCGTATGGTGAACCGGTCATCTCCCCCGCTGATATGTTCCAATCAAACGAATTGGTTACTGTGCTAGAGTGAAATAGATAGTTGCCGTCAGGTGAATCGCGTTACCAGTTTTACAAGAATTCGAAAATAATTTTTCTAATCGTTGGATTGATCTCTAGTATTTTTGGATAAAAGGCAAGTTTTCAATCATAGATCTAGTTTTATAACCAAACAAGGCTTTCAAATCGCCTTGTTTATTTTAATCATATAAGTTTATATATTAAGCCATTTCTACGAGTAATTTATCTAGCTCCAAATAACATTCTGCCATACCATCAGCCGCACCGGATTCCACCATCATCTTACAAACTTCTGGTGATGCATATCTGCAGAGGTGTGTCATGAGTGTCCGATTCCCTTCGGCGGTAAATGTACGCGATTCGAAAGTAGCATTCGGATCTTCAGGAGCATTTTGATCAAAAGTTGACATGTCAAAAATGTAATTTTCTGTATTGGCTAATTTCTCAGGAATCACAACCTCTCGAAATGTTCCGTATACTCCTGATTTGTTTCCGTCTTTATCCGCATAAAGATACAAGTATTTGCCACCAACTTTCAGATCTTGTTTACAAGTATCAAGAACCATACCTTCGGGACCAATGAGCCATCTTTTCATTAATTCCGGTTTGGTGTGACAATCAAAAACCAATTCCCTTGGTGCGTCGAAGTACCTTTTAAACACAACTTCTGTTTCACCTCGACGTTCCATCTTTACTACATTTTTCTCTGATTTCATTTTTTCTTATCCCCTTTGGTTTGTATTGTTTGTAATTCGACAAGTAGTCCATCTAACACCTGATATCGATTTTCCCACATCTGGCGGTATTTTTCGATCCAATCGATTGCTGTTTTGAGCGGTGCTGTTTCCAACCGGCGGGGCCTTTCTTGGGCTCGGACAGTAGTGGAAATAAGACCTGCCTCTTCCAAAACTTTAAGGTGTTTGGAAATCGCGGGTTGGCTCATCCGAAAGGGTTTTGAAAGTTCCATAACGGTTAAGTCCCCTTTGGCAAGGCGCATAAGAATCGCCCGACGAGTGGGATCAGCAAGAGCAGAGAATGTGGCATCAAGAGTTTGCATAACTAATTGGTTATATAAAAAACTGGATATATAATTGGCAGATGTCAAACAAATTTTTTAATAAAATATTCAAAAATGGATAGAATGTCCTATTTTTTTTGGGAGATTTTGGATTTCAAAGGATCAGTTCTGGTTGGATCTGAATTCCAACCTGTCTAAAAAAAAGAATAACTATTAGATGAACTCATAAAGTTTCAAAAAGAAACTATAAAAGAAAATACAAATGAACATTCGTAAAATTAGGAAAAACAATATTGAAATAGCAGTCGTCGATTCAGAAAATACGCTGATCACAGACCCATCCACTGCCCTGGACTTTTTTGCCACCATCCAATACGATTCGGGCTGTGACCGATTTGTTTTGAAACAATCACATCTTGACTCGGACTTCTTCGATTTAAAAACGGGTCTTGCCGGAAACGTATTGCAAAAAATTGTCAACTACCGGATGAAACTAGCAATCATCGGAGATTTTTCCATTTATACAAGCAAAAGTCTCAGTGATTTTATTTACGAAATGAATACTGGGAGAGATGTTTTTTTTCTGAATTCAGAAGAGGAAGCAATCGACCGTTTAGCCAATATTTAATGGGAATGAATCATACCCAGGTTTTGTTTGATTGTCTTTTACCAAAACAAAACTGGGTTTTAAAACCAAAAATCTATACTGTTGGATTTTCCTTTTCCAAAAAAACGATCTTCGATAACAAATCAATATTATGTTTTTCGATTGTATTGGAAAGACCTATCCCCATCAGTTCAAAAACTCTTTGGGTTAATTCTATTGATTCAATTTTTTGATCCTTAAATCCATAAAAACCCAAAACCCCGATGGTTTGGTTATGCACTATAAGCGGAAACTCCATAAGACAAGAAACACCTAGTTCCAATAAATGTTCGCGAACATTTAGACCCGAGGTCTCTCGTATATCATTTAAGATATTGGCAGAACCGACAAAGGTATAGGTAGAGAATTTGGATTCTTCTTTGGAAAACCTTTTTCCTTCATAGATCCCATGTACATCTCCTTCTACAAGGCTATATTCCCAATTTTCTCCAATTTTGGAGGTTATGAGTCCCAGCGGTAACCCAAAAAGTTTAGTTCCCGTTTGTAGATAATTTCGGCAAATCGTTGTTAGGTCACTAGATTTAGTAGAGAGAAGCCGAAACAACTCTGCCAATGAATGTTTCACTAAGGAGGCAGTAGTTAGAGTTTGTGAAATCAAATTTTCATTTTTGAATCGAATCAATTCTTGGCTCAATTGGTCTGCAATCATATCGATGAGTTTTAGATTCTTAAATTTATGTTTGAACTTATCTTCTACTACCATTCCAATCACTCCAATCACAGTATCTTTATCCGATCGAATGGGATATCCCATATACATCGCAGATGTTTTCTCGGGAAGAGTTTCAATGAGAGGTTGAAAAAAAGAATCTTCACCTACTAGATTCATTTCAAAAATCATATTGGAATCCACGACATGATGGCAAGGAACAGAGTATTTCGAAACAAGATCAGGAATATAAAAATCAGAACGACTGTGGAGTGCCAACAAACGAAAGTTTTGTGATTCAGGAAGATATTCCAAAATCCATGTGGTTATGATTTCAGGAATCCTCGCAATAGATTCTACAGTTCGGTTCCAGACATGTTCAGAAGGAAGACCCGATCCAAAAGAATGTAAATCATCAGCCAGGTCTGCTGTTAAAGAAATTCCGGAAAAATAATGGTTGGGAGCCAATTCAGAAAGCATACAAACCACCTCTCTGTCCATCGCACCAGGGCAAAGAAAACAGACGAGAACCTAACATCGTTATATGAGATTTTTATTCAATATAACGACCAATATCTTCCCCAACTCGTACATTCTCTTACAGAGGAAATCCTGTCATTTTAGTGGTTAGATTCGATTTCCATTCTTCATAAATCCATCAAGCCACTTCCTTACCACGGGCCGCTTCTAAAATAGAAAACCATTCCACTCGTGAGAGAGGATAAGAAAAACATTCGGCTGCCGATTGGATTCGTCCTGGATCATTCGTTCCCAAAATGGGAACAAGTCCCGCAGGATGGTTGAGATACCATGAATAAAGGACTTGGTCAACACTACACCCATGTTCTTTTGCAATTTCTTTTAGTTTAGAAACTGTGGCCACTTCTCTTTCCGACTTTGGTGAAAAGATCCTGCCCCCACCTGTGGGTGACCAAATCATAGGATGGCTTTGGAATTCCAAAGCCTGGTCAAAGGTTCCATCAAACAATGATTCTGTGTGAAACGGATGAAACTCAACTTGGTTTGTAAAAAGAGGTTTCTTGTAAGCAGTTTGTAACATTTGGAATTGGGAAGGAGTAAAATTGGAAACTCCAAAATGATTTACCTTTCCTTCCCTGATCAGTGATTCAAATATTTCCGCTAGTTCATAAGGATCCATTAATGGATCAGGTCTGTGGACAAGAACCACATCCAAATGATCCACTTGCAACTTTCGTAACGAACGTTCGACGGAGTATCGAATGTGTTCTTTGGAAGTATTATAATGTTTGGTGGAAAATTTAGATCCCGGAATTTGGATTCCGCACTTCGTAATGATTTTGAGTTTTGATTTGATGGAAGTGTTTTGATTTAAGGCTCTACCAAACAATTTTTCATTTTCAAAACCACCGTAAATGTCTGCGTGATCAAAGGTATCAATTCCAAGACTGAGACAGGTTTCTATTTTTTTTAAAATTCTTTCTGGAGAGTTACCTTCTTTATCTTCATGTAACCTCCAAATTCCATAAACTAATCTCGAGATAGAAAATTTATGTTTTGGAAATTCAATTTGGGGAACTTTCATTTTCTCTCTCCAGTTGTGAGTGGTGTGACAGGAATCCCTTTGGGTTTTCGATTTTGCGCTTCTGCAAAGTTGATCGTTTGTAATTTAGGTAAGACCGATTTTGCAAATAATTTGGATTCTTCCATCAAAGGATAACCAGAAAATATAAAAGCTCGAATTCCCATTTGGATGTATCTTTGGATTTTTTCATACACTTGTTCTGGGGTTCCCACAATGGCCGATCCACATCCAGAACGAGCAAGACCAATCCCTGACCAAATCATTGGTTCGATAAATAAATCGACATCTGCAGACTTTCGCAAGTCATCTTGACGAAGCACTCCCGCAGAATTAGAATCCAAAGCTCGGTGTTTGATATCATTTGCTCTTTCTACATCTATTTTTGATAACAATTGTTTTGCGGCATCTTTTGCTTCTTTTTCGGTTTCTCTGACAATCAAGTGGATGCGAAGGCCAAAATCAATTTTCCTTCCGAAACTAGCGGCACGAAGACTCAAATCATTCATTGTATCAGCCAATCTTTCTTCTGTTTCTGGCCACATTAAAAATACATCGCAGAACTCGGCACAAAGAGCTCGTGCATCGGGAGATATCCCACCGAAATACAATAAGGGCCCACCGTTTTGTTGGTAGGATTTTACAGGATCTGATGGGAGATCAATCTGATAGTGTTTTCCTTCAAACTGGATTCGGTCCCTTGTCCAACCTTGTTGCAAAATTTGAATGACTTCTTTCGAAATCTCATATCTCGTTTTGGAATCCCTTTGGGTTCCAGGAAGGTCCGAAGAGATAATATTGATATTGAGTCTTCCCTTTAACATATGATCCAAAGTGGACAATGTCCTTGCAAGCATTGGCGGATGGATTTCACCACACCGAATCGCTGTTAGGAGAGAAATTTGTTTTGTGAATTGTGACGCCGCCGCGGCAAAGGTCAAAGTATCTTGCCCAGTTTGGTAAGAAGATGGTAAAAGAATGTTTTGGTATCCGAGTTCGTCCGCCAAACGAATGATATCCGAACAATGTTCGAAACTAGAACGTAAGGAACCATCCGGTACTCCTAAATATTCATAATCTCCATTACAAAGGTCACAAAACCAAGATACTTCTATGGCAGGATGTTCGGATCGAATGGTGGGTGCTTTCGGGATCGGATTCATTGTTTTTCTACTGGAAGATAAATCCCGGGCAAAGACAAGAGAGAATTCCCGAAAATCTATCGCTTGCCATAATTTCGGAAAATATCTAATATGACGAATCAATTATCTGTTATGATAGCGGCAATCGATATCCTTTTTTTCGGGCTTACTTTTGTTCTCGTTTTGGGAGTGGGAATGTATGCTGGCCGAAAAGAATCTTCCTCTTCTGATTACTTTCTTGGTGGCAGGAGCCTTCCCTGGTGGGGGATTGCCGGATCCTTATTTGGAACCAATATTTCGGCCAACCATTTGGTTGGAATGCTTGGGATTGGATTTTCTGTTGGCTTTGCCCAAAGCCATTATGAATTTGGATCCATCCCGGCCATAGTTCTTTTGGCCTTTGTATTCCTTCCTCTGTTTCGAAGAAAAAAATTCTATACCCTCTCTCAATTTTTACAAAGCAAATTTGGTCTCGCTGCAGGAAGGATTTTTTCGGGGATCTCACTCATCTTAATCACCATCCAACTTACAGGGGCCCTGTACATTGGGGCCCGGAGTTTTCTCCCTTTTATCAAAGATACGGGAATCCAAATTACTTATACAGAAGTTGTTATTTGGATCGCCTTTACATCAACCATCTATACATGGTTTGGTGGTCTAAAGTCAGTGGTTTACACCGACGTCATTCAAACCTTTTTAATCTTAGCCTCAGGACTACTCCTTGCTTACCTCTCCATCACTAGACCAGAAGTGGGAGGAATTTTTGAATTACTTACAAAAGAAGAAAGTAGGACGGATGGACTGAGCAAAATGAATTTGTATCTGCCTCCGAACCACCCCACCCTTCCTTGGACTGGGGCTCTTAGTGGACTATTCCTATTACATATTTTTTATTGGAATACCAATCAATATGTCGTACAGCGCACATTAGGTGGCAAATCATTAAGAGAAGCACGGCTTGGAATCCTAGTGGGTGGACTTCTCAAACTAACAGTTCCTTTTTTCTCTATCCTTACCGGAGTGGCTGCATATCAAATTTGGACAACTCTTGGAGAAACGGCAAACATCGCTCCAGATGAAGCCTTTTCCAAATTAGTTGTACTTGTAGTTCCGTTCGGATATGGACTGATCGGTGTGATCCTTGCTGGACTCCTTGGTGCGATTTTTTCTAGCATTGACTCTATGTTACATTCTGCAGCCACTCTATTCACGATTGATTTTTATAAACCATTTCAGGAAAGATTGGGTAAAAAGCTGGTTGATGAAGAAGAAATGAAGGCAGGCCGCATTTTTCTTCTAGTATTTTCCTTATTAGTGACTGTTCTTGCGATACTCTTTGTAGATCCGAATTCTAAGAAAAATTTCTTTATCGAACTTTCCAACCAAAGTTCTCATTTTACCCCTGCCTTGCTGGTTGTTTTTTTATTAGGAATTTTGAATTTCAAAATTAGTAGTCGAATGATTTGTATCACCATACTTCTCACACCGATTTTTTCTTTTTTATCGCCAGTTCTTTATTCGCACTTCGCGTCATTTTTCATAAAACAAACATTTGGTGAAGAACTCAATTTTTTACATAGAGTCTTTTTTAGTTTCCATTTTGCCATTGTAACTTTGAGTTTAGCGGCCTATCTCCAAAACAAAAAAAAGAACCATACTACGGATCAAAAAATAAAACTACTGAAGCCTTTAGAAATACCCGATGGAACTTTTACCCGACTAACTTATTTGCTATCAAAAACTAAGTATTGGATTCTATTTTTCTTTCTATTTTTTGTCTTGATTGCCACAAGAATCCAAATTCCCGAATTCAAATTATATATATCGATTTCCGGATTTCTACTTTTTGTGATTTTTTCTATCGCTATTACGATTGGAAAAAGATCAATGAATCAAAATTTAACCACCTTGTTTCGAAAACGAGATGAATGGTTGTACGGAATCCTCCTAGGTTTTACATTTTTGTTTTACCTCTGGTTTTAAAATCGCTTTAACAGACAGATCGATCGGATACGATGGGAACATGGCTAAAAAATATAAATTTAGCATTGCAACTAAAGACAGTCGAATAATGGATTTACTCTCCAGGACTGACCACAAAACATCAGCTCGGTGGGCGCTAGATTGTGTGGAACGAGTGTTTTTCTATTTTGAGAATTCCAATTGCAAGGATCATCATCCCAAAGAAGCCCTAAATGTATTAAAAGAATGGATTAAGACAGGGAAGTTTAACATGGCTGTGGTGCGAAAGGCTGCTTTGGATTCCCATGCTACAGCAAGAAAGATCGAGATGGATCATCCAGAAAAGTCTGTGGCTCGGGCAGCCGGGCAAGCTGTTGCCACCGCCCATGTAAAAACCCATGCCATAGGTGCTGCCAATTATTCCGTGCAAGCAGTCTTTAGAGCCAATGAAAATCTGAATCCCGAACATTCTGTCCAAAAAGAAAGGGATTGGCAATACAATCATTTATTGCAATTATTGGCAGAGTCCAAGGCCAGCTAACAATGTTTGTATTCGAAAAAGCAAATCATAATTTTAGAAAACCAATCTTAACCTTTGGTTTTATTTTTCTCACTATGTTAACGTTGTTCTTCGACAACTATGAGTCATTTGCGTTTACACCAAAAAAAGATTTTGGTTTCAGTTTGTTTTTTTCATTTTTCTTTAACTCTTCCTTTTCTGAATGGTTTACCAACGCAGTTTATCTATATATGTTTGCTGACAATATAGAAGATGTAGTCGGACATTTTTATTTTTTCATTCTCTTTCTATTTTTTGGAATTCTAGCGAACCTAACTTATTTTATATTTCATGTGAACTCTATCATTCCAGTGATCGGAACTTCTGGGGTCATATCAGGAATCCTTGGGATGTACTTTGTTTTTTTTCCTAATGTAAAAAGTACGATGGTGTTTGAAAAAGCTACCTTTCGTGATATACCAATCTTTATCAGTCTCAGTATTTGGATTTTCATCCAATCCTATTTCTATATTGTTGAATTACACAACCAAGTGCGGAGTGTTTATGGCGGACAAGTAATCTCCTTTTTAATGGGAATTATCATCGCCCAAATCTTTATCCGATATAAATTTTTAGATCGACTGGAACATAATATTCGTCTATCGACTTTTATCAACAAAACTGTCCTTTGTCCTTCTTGCAGTAATCCAATCCCGGCAAAAAAATATGGTAGGTTGCACTGTTCGACTTGTAATACAAATTTCTTTTTCGATCGCCATGGAAAAAAATTTCTATAACTTTATCCTTTCGATTGATTGTAATTTCTAAAATCTTTTAAAAAAGATTCAGTCATTTAATTTCTCATCGACAATTCTTTTCTATTGTTTAGTATCCTCCGATACCTAACGGTTGGAGAACGTAAATGCAAAGAATCTTGTTCCTTTTTCTTGTTTTGTCCCTCTGCATTCAGCCTATTTTTGGCGAAGTAAATCCAAATTCTCTCGGACTTCCCAAAGAAGGTTATTATATCATCACTTACAAAAACTATTCAGTCAATTTAGAGATCAGCGCAAACGGATACGATGTTCGAGACGGATCTTCCAATGATGATTCCTCTGGGCAAGCAGACATCAATTACTGGATCATCCCAGGAAAAAACAAAATCAAAATTCGGCTCACAGAAAGAAAAGGCAAAGAAAAAGAAGGTCTGTCAAAAGAAGCAGAAGTCAAACTTATGTTAGGCCAAAAAGGACAATTCCCTGACGAAGGAATTCTTCTAAAACACTTTCAGTGGCCGGACCAAACACAAGCCAACTTAGGAGAATGGACTGAGTTAGAATTTGATCCACCTTTTGATCCACCAAGTAAGTTATGGAAACAAGCAGAATCTATTTCTCTCACAAAAGAAAAAGAAACTTCGGTACTTGAGTTTGCTTCCGAATTTACTAAAATTTTAAACACAAAGGATCCTAAAAAAATACTATCAATGATCCAGTTTCGTGCACAGGACACTTCAGAAGTTCGTTATTATCCGTATGTAGAAGCAGATGAACTCAAATCCATAAATGATATGACAAAAGCCATTGGGTCGAGTTGGAAATTGGATACTAAGAACATCAAATTTACCTTACTCTGTAACAACCAAATCCTAAGTGTCACGGATCATAAAGGCGAACCCATCATTACTTCCAAAAAAGGAGCTTCCATCCCTCTTTATTTAAGTTGGATGAATGGCAAATGGGTCATTGTTCGATAAAGAATTTAACTTAGAATTTATTGACTAAGTAATTTACTTGATTTCCCTTTATCAATATATTCCACTGCATGAAGGGAATCAGGAAATCCGTTCTATCTGTTCGCATGGTTAAAAATCATCTCAGTCTTGTCATCCCGTGTTACCGTGAATCGGAGCGACTTCCCAAATTCTTAGAATCTCTTTTAAAAACATTTAAAGGTTCTAAGTCTGTAGACTTTTTGGTGGTCGATGATGGAAGCCCACTTACTGAATTCGAAATTTTAAAACAAAAAATCAACCATTTACTTTCCAATCCTCAAATCCAATTATTAAGATATGAAACCAATTTAGGAAAAGGTGGAGCCATTCAATTTGGGCTAAACGTTGCGAAAGGAAATTATTATGGTTTTGTGGATGCCGATGGCGCCACTCCAGCCGAGGAAGTGTTACGCACGTGGAATCATATAAACCTTCATCCTGAGATTGATTTACTTGCAGGTTCACGAATTATCATGATGGGAAGAAATGTAAAAAAGTCTTTTTATCGTCACCTTACCAACAGAATTTTTTCATTTTATTTTACTCTTGTGTTTCGAATCCAGATGTATGATCCTCAATGTGGCTGTAAAATTTTCAAAAAATCTGCATACAAACAGACTATTCATAAAATTTATGACTTACGTTGGTTATGGGATACACAATTATTAGTTTTATTAATAAGAAATGGATTCAATATCGTGGAGTTCCCCCTCGACTGGCAAGATATCCCAGGATCTAAATTTAGTTTTTTAAGAGATTCCGTTCGAGTGGTCTACTCGGTTTGGAAATATAGAAACATTCATTAATCAAATTGAAATCAAAATCCTAAATTTTTCTCTTCATACGTTCCGAGATGGCGAATATTTTTTTTGGGGAACTAATCCCTTTCAATTTGTGTTCCCCAAGTTCTTCCCATCGTACAGGAATTTGTTCTGCCAAACTTTCGGATGCCAAAACTGCTTTCCCTAATTCCCCACACATCCCAGCAATGCGGCTCGTTAAATTTACCGCTTCCCCAATTACTGTAAAATCGAGTCTTTCGGTTGAGCCAATGTTTCCATAAAGAATTTCCCCTGAATGCAAACCAACACCATGATGGATGGGTAGTTTTTCTTCTAATTCTCTGGTTTGGTTGTGCGAAAACAATCTTTCACCTAACTTCCTAACGGCGAGAAGCACTTTTTTACCAACAAAAGTTTTATTAGATTCGGAATAGGGAAATACAGCTAAAATTCCATCTCCCAACAATTTCAAAACTTCACCGCCATGAGCTTCAATGAGAGGGATAGCTAAGCCAAAATAATCATTTAACAACTGTATGATCTCAGAAGGAGACAATTTTTCGCTCATCCCAGAATAATTGCGAATGTCAGAAAACCAAATCACTGATTTGATTTTGTCGAGTTCCCCCAAATAAATTTTCCCCGAATACACGGTGGAGCCGGTTCGTTTTCCTAAGTAGATACTTAGCAAAGATTCTGTTAATTCATTCTGAATGAAACTCATCCATTGTAAGGAAATGATTTTTAAAACCTGATGTAAAAAATTACATTCTTCTGTTGACCAACCATTTGGTTTGTCTGTCACCATACTTAAAAAAGCATAACTTGTCCCTTTTTGTAAAATAGGGACAGCTAAATAACCAGTCGCACCTAATGGAGCCAAATCATCTAGGATTGGATAAGGCCGTGATTTTCCTTCATTCTCCGCAAAACCAAAGTAATACGGCTTTTTTGTAGACATTACATGTTGAACGGGGCTAACCGCAAATTGAGAAGTCTGCAATGATCCCAATCGAAAACGAACTTCTCGAAGAAATCCATTTTCAGATTCTATTGTTGATCTTGAATGTAACAAAGGAGTTGTGGAATCATCAAAATATTCGATTTTGTTTTTTGGAACCCATGTATAAGACAAAGACTCCACTTGCGGATGAAGTGTACGAGTTCCCATATTGACTCTTACAATCTGAAAACCTTGTTCTTGTAAATAACCAATCCCTTTATCAAAAAGGTCTGCAGAAGACTTCACTTCCGGCATTTCATTCGTATACCATTCTATAAAATCAGCGATCATTTTCCTATTTGACTTCCAAAGTTCACTTAAGTGAGTCACCTTCTGGTTAATTTTTACACTAAACGCACAAACAGAAATTCACAAAAATGATATCTCTAAAAATTTCAGTGTTCCTATGTTCTATTCTGTATTAAGGAGATTGAATCTACAACCACTCAAGCCAATTGCAAGGAAATATTTGAGTTAAAAAAAGGGGAAAAAAGGAAGGGATTATTATGTTAAAACATCATACCCTGCCGATCGACAGGGTATGAAATTGGCCAAACTTATTTTAGTTTCGCATCCAAACGTTTTTGTACTGCTTCCATAAATTGGAAAGTATCCAATTCTTTTTTGGTAGCAGCAGTGGAAAGTGAAAGTAAGTCTTTTGTCATCTCGCCACCTTCGATGGTTTCAATGATTGCTTCTTCCAATTTAAGAGCAAAGTTCACAAGTTCTGGAGTTCCATCCAGTTCCCCACGTTTCGCGAGCGCTCCCGTCCAAGCAAAAATAGATGCCACTGAGTTTGTAGAAGTGGTTTCACCTTTTTGGTATTTACGGTAGTGACGAGTCACTGTTCCATGCGCTGCTTCGTATTCGTATTTTCCGTCTGGAGACACAAGAACGGAAGTCATCAGACCAAGGGAACCAAACCCTGAAGCAACCATATCACTCATAACGTCACCGTCGTAGTTCATCATCGCCCAAAGTTGTCCACCTTCGTTTTTCATGATTTGTGCAACTGCATCATCAATGAGGTAGTAACTATAAGTAATACCAGCAGCTTTCATAGCAGCTTCTTGTTCTTTTGCCATGTTATCAAAGATATCACGGAAACGAGCATGGTATTTTTTAGAAATCGTATCTTTAGTTGCAAACCAGATGCTGATTTTTTCAGACAATGCGTAAGTGAAACATGCCTTTGCAAAAGACTTGATGGATTCATCTAGGTTGTGCATCGCAAGAGCAACACCCGGAGCTTTAAAATCGTTTACGAGTAATCTTTGTTTTTCTTTTCCAGAAGCATCAGTATAAACGAGTTCTACTTTTCCTGGACCATCAACAAGGATCTCTACGTCACGGTAAATATCACCGTAAGCGTGTCTTCCGATCGCAATTGGTTTTTTCCAAGAGTTTACCGCTGCTGGAATGTTTTTGATGATGATTGGTTTACGGAAAACAGTTCCATCAAGGATGGCACGAATCGTTCCGTTAGGTGATTTCCATTCTTGTTTTAGGTTGTATTCTTTTACTCGGTCTGCGTTTGGAGTGATGGTTGCACATTTAACACCTACGCCGTGTTTTTTGATCGCGTTAGCAGAATCTACAGTGACTTGGTCATCTGTTTTGTCACGGTATTCTACACCTAAGTCATAGTATTCTAAAGTGATGTCTAAATAAGGGTAGATGAAACGATCTTTAATTTCTTTCCAGATAATTCTTGTCATTTCATCGCCGTCTAACTCAACAAGCGGTGTTTTTACTTTAATTTTTCCCATTGATTTCTCCTAAACTCATTCAATTTTTGATTCGCATAAATACGTTTATATGGAATTCACCATATACAAATTCCAAAGGTAGTGACAAAACTCGGTAGAATTATTGATCGCTCCTGAAATGGTATGAATTCCCGTAAGGGATGTATATCTTTTTCTATAAGCATCTCGTTCAGAAATTCCGGAAAGTTTTGATTCCAATCGAACGAGGACCTCTTTCCAAGATTCACATTGTTCTTTTACCTGTGGGTCGGTCGCTTTGATTTTGAGATCTGTTGCTTTGGAAATCTGAATTTCCCAAAAATGAGTTGGGAATGCTGGGGGTGTATACCGATCCCTGATGGCTTCTAGATCCTTTTCAATGTCCTGGTCTTTAAATGCTGTAAAAAAGAAAAATCCGCTGATTCGTAATGAGAGGGGGAGGAAAAAACTAAAATTGCGATCGTAAGAGATCATTTGTTGGAGAGTCCATTCAGCAGATTTTCCGCTGGTCTTTTTCTCCGTAAAGGCCTTGGCATCCAAAGGAGCCAATTCATCAAAACAATATTGGGCAAACCGGAGTTTCTCTTTCCAGAATATTTCTAATATCTCCGTGACCATGCCTGTTTCGTTCATCTTGGATAGGGGAAAGTATTTTTCAAGTGCGAATCCTTTTTTAGGAACCAAAGTCAAACTTCTTCCACCCCAGTAGTCATGAAAGAAACCGAAGTCCTCTGGCGTGAGCTTGTGACAAAAAAAGAAGAATTCTTACATATCTTACGAATTCTGAATCATTATTATGAAATGCGAGGCGAAACCAAATCCAAACAGTATGCCTTCCGACGCCATTTGGCCGATTCCTCTCCTGAATCGGTACAAATCTTTTTTTCAAAACTTGGGCCTTTTGAATACCAAGTGGCCTGTCGGGTTTTGCCAGAAGAGCAGGTCGAAACTTGGATTCATATCGATGGAATCGCAGAAGAAAGAGAAAGGTTAAAACAAATCGGCAATACAGAACATCCCGTCTTTTCGCTCGTTTGTCTGGGTGACTTGTTTGCTTTGACCCTCCCAAGCACCCTTCGCATTTAAAGGAAATCCCCAAGAAAAACCTTGATTCTTTTACAAACTCCCGTTAGGATTTGCCGGTGTTTCGGCAATTCTTTCGACTGGTGTTGTTTGTTTGTTTAGTAACTCTGTTACCAAAAGAAAACCTACTAGCCCAAGATTTTAAAACCCAGCACTTCCCCGATGAAGGTTATCTGCAAGCCTGGAACTTTACCTTTCGAAATGAAAAATACAATCTCTTTGCTACTTTCCTTGTCAGCAATTTTGGTCCAGGATCACATAACAATGGTATATCGCTACTTTTAAAACCAAAAGACCAACCAGTATTTTATTCCACCCGCGAATTTGATTCCGATGAATACGAATTTAGGAAAGGCCAGTTCTACCAAAGGAGTGGAGAAAACTGGATGGAATACAAAAACGGAATTTATTCTTTTTATATGAATTATGGGGATTGGGAAATCAAATTAGATTATAAACCAAGACGTGGTTCAGTTCCTATCTCCAAAGGTAGGTTCCCTTTGAAAGAGGAGGGTAAATTTGTACAAGCCGATATCCCCTTTTCCTTTTCTCTAGTCACTGGCACAATTCGTTACAAAGAAATCACGGAAGAAATCAAAGGAGTGGGAGGTTTAGAACATATCCTCTCCAATGAGCCCGTTTACCAATACTCCAAAAAATGGGAACTTGTAAGATCGATCACTAAGGATGGATACCGAATTTTTACGGGAGGATTTATTGGTACTCCCGATTTTCCGGGAGGATTTTTTCGCCGAGTGGCTGTTCTCGACAATTCTGGTCATCTGGTTTTGGAAGGGACAGTGGAACGAGCCGAAGTTTTGGATTGGGAAAAAGAACCTACGTCTGGTTATACGATTCCAAAAACAGAAGTTTTATATTTTAACGAAGGAAAATGTTCTCTTCTTGTCAAACGAACTCGCTCCATTGCAACCATGAGTGCATTGGAGAATATCTCGTCGTTTTTAAGATTTTTTATTCAGTTGTTTTTTGCAAAACCTTATCAAATCCATTGGTATGCCGATCTAAAATTAGATTGTCCCATTTGGTCTGGGGAAGCAAGAGGTTACCATTCCAATTATTTGATCAATGAATGATTTAAAAAATTCTATTTAGATTGTATTTTAAACAAACACAAACATTAGTCGAAAACCAATTGATACTTAAAGGATAAACTTCTGTCCTTCATGGGCAATATGAACTTGCATACCACCTGGTTTGACTAACTTTGCTTCATCTAAAATTATCCTCGCCACTTCATGGTCTGAATGATCCGGTTCATGGTGAGTGAGAACCACCGATCGTATTTCCATCATTTCTGCAAACTCAACAGCTTTGCTGACAGCAGTGTGACCCCAACCTAATTTTTTTTCCGCCTCAGCTGTACTGTACTGAGCATCGATGATGATGAGATCTGCACCAGCAATCTGAGGTTTCATTTTGAGTAAATGTTCGCGGTCTTCTTCTCGATATTCCACATCAGTACAAAATAAGAAAATTTTATTTCCTTCACGGATTCTATAACCAGTACAAGACCCAGGATGGCGAAGTCCAAAAGGAATAATTTTTAGACCACCTAACATATACGACTCAAACTCTTTCCAAAGGTGAAAATGTTTTTTGGAAGCCATTTGCTGCAAGGTCACTGGAAAATTTTCAGGATGTTGTTGTCGGATCAGTCTTTCTTCTAAGTTTTCAATACATGAGTAAAAGTGAATATTACAAGAAGGTGAATAACCAGGTTTAAAAAAAGGCCACCCTTGGATATGGTCCCAATGTGTATGAGAAACCAAGATATGAATGTCCATATCTTCCCCACTAAAAGCCTGTGGTGCCATTTGGTTGCCTAGAACCCGAAGCCCCGTCCCCATATCTAAAATGACTTTTTCGCCGCCATCCCCTTCAATGAATACACAAGTTGTGTTCCCTCCCAAATCTTGGGAAAGAGGAATCGGCAAATGATTCAAAAACTCCTCTTCCGAAAAAGAAGCGGGATCCTTTTTCCACTCTTCTTTGGCCATCTGAAGAATCTTTAGAGTTTTCTCCCGTTGTTCCGGTTTAGAGATCGGTGTGGGGAGTGAACCGCGAACACCAAAAAGAGTTATTTTCATCTAGTTCCTTTTAAAAATCCTGACAATACATCATCGGAAGGAATGCATTTGTTAGTTAGCCCAGAAATCCAAGAAAAACTTTGGAAGTTTACTACCAAAACTTCCTATCAATCAGACTACCTCCTGCAACCTAAAGAGCGGGGAAAAAAAATCGACCTAAAAAAATCTTTCCCGGACCAGATCCAAAACTTTGTTTTAGAACTTGGATCGGGTTGGGGTGAAGTTGCCATCGAATTGGCAAAGAATGACCACCAAACAGGCTATTTGTTGATGGAAAAGAAGGTAAACCGAATCATCCACACCGAAAAACAACGACAAACGCTTGGTTTGGAAAATATCCGCTATATGACCGTTAACTTCCAGTGGTTTTTCGATGAACTTCTTGAGAAAGAAATTTTTGACAAAATCATCATCAACTTCCCAGATCCTTGGCCAAAGAAAAAACACCGAAAAAACAGACTCATGCAAGGCCATATGCTCGAACAAATTTACGATCTATTGAAACCAGGTGGCAAGTTGTTATTTGCGACTGATTACGGCCCGTATGCAAGACGAACGATTTCTTTATTTAGAAAATTTCCTAAATTTATTTGGGACAATAAAGAATATGAATTCGAAAGACCAGAATTCCCTGTTTCCTTTTTCGAAGCAGAAAAAAGAAACGAAGGGAAACGAATCTATTATATAAATCGAACTAAAGTGAATTAAATATTACAATTCACTTTAGATGCATTTGTTATATCGATTGGGTTGTCGTTAGTCGACAGTTACCGTACTGATACGAAGGCCATCTCGGTCTCCCTTCCAAGGAACAGGAGTTTTGTCTCTACCTTTGATGAGAAGTAGTTCCTTTGACCTGCCTTCTACCACAAGCCCATCTAATGGATAATAAAAATCTCCCTGAATGGAATAGGAATCTTTCCACTTAGATCCACCTTTCCAAAGATAGGCGGTATTCTCTGTATTAACCAGTAATGACTCCGGGTTTTTTACAACGGATCGAATGGTTTCCGTATTACCAAGGGAATATAGTTTTGCTTTTTCAGTTCCTTGGTACATCTGATTTCCTAATTGGATCAAACAAGAATCTTCAACACAACCAAGGATCTGCGCCGATTCTTTTGCATCTTTTTTAAGAATAGGATTTGATACTTTCTTTTCCTTCTCTGCTTGCGAGCCGATGGTAAATACTTGAATCTGGAATTCCTTTTTCAAATCACGAAGGACTAAAAGTTTTCCTTCATCCGTGTAAGAGAAACTTAAAAAATCATTCCCGTTCCACTCTTCTAAGATTTCCAAATTTGGATTAGTTTTAACAATCTTTCGGTCCGCACCTTTTTCTTTTTCCAAAAGAAGGAAAAAGCCGTTTGCATCAGCAGTTCCTTGTTTGACCTTCCATCCGACTAACACCTGTTTTTTAAAAGTCATCTTTCCTGACTCAGGATAAATTTTGGTGGCTGTATCATTGGAAATTCCAACAAGTTCCTTACCAGCAACTAACAATTGAAATGGAGCGGATGTATATTGTTTCCATACCAGTTCTTTTGTAATTCTGTCATAACCAACAAGTGCTGTTCCATAGTTTACGATGATTCGGTTAGGATAGACAATTGGTGTGGAAACAGGAGTTCCTGATAGGTTCAGATCTGTTACGTGTAATGGTTCGTCATCCAATGCATCTGAAGGAAGTAATCTTGCGTATTTGGTTTCTCCGTATTCACGTAAGATTTTTTCTTTTACTTGGTTTCGTTTTGTTTTCAGCTTATCAGATGGAGATTGTTTTTGTTTAGCGTCTAAAATTCTAAACTGAGCAAATAAAGCTTCCGCAGAAGGTTCTTCTTTGAGAACATGTTCAATGATTTTTTCTGCTTCTTCTAATTTGTTTTCTTTGTAATAGATATAGGCTAATTGGATCTCACCATCCATAAAATCTGGATCGGATTTGCGAATTGATTCTAAAATGGATTTTGCTTCTTTGGTTAGGTCTTCATTGAAATAGGCAATTGCCAAATTGTAGGAGGAAAGTCCAAATTCAGAGTCCTTCTCTCTAGCTTTTTCAAATTCCCTTTTTGCGTTTTCCAGTTGGTTTAATTTATAAAATGCCAAACCTTTTGCAACATTACTCGGAGCAAAATTAGGGTTTACCAAAATAGAACGATCAAAATCACCAATGGCCGCGTCATAGTTTTTGCGTTTCATGGTGACTAGGCCCAACATATAATAGGCGTAATACGAATCTGGCTTTTCTTTTAGGATATCATAGAAGCCGTCTTCTGCTCTTTTTAGTTCCCCTTTTTTATAATAAAAAGAGTATATCCCTTCTTTAAAGGAAATTGCATTTTCTTTGTTCGTTCGAACTGCATTTTCCAAAATGGCAAGACCTTTTTCTTCCTCACCTTTTTCAATGTAACATTCCGCAATTTTTACAAGAAGAGAAGCTTTCGGAACTTTATCATAAGCCTTTTGGTAAGGTGTGACTGCTTCCAAATATTTTTTACGGTTAAAGAAGGAATTTCCTTCTTTTACGTATGGCAAAATCTCCGCAAAACGAGAGTTCTCTGCCACTGTTTTTTCAGTTTCAATCAGTTCAGGAATGTCTTTTGTAAATTTTTTTGATTTTTGAATGAAGTCATTCGCACGAGTGTAGTTTTCTTTTGAGTTTTCTTCCACTGCACGTTTGTAATACAAACTTCCCAATCGGTAATCAACAGCATCATTGTTTGGAAATTTTTTCTTTAGTCCCATATAGATAGACTCAGCTTCATCCCATTTGCTTGCGTCTTCTGCGATCCGGCCTAAAGTGATGGCACTAAACGGATCTGCTGCTGAAAGTATTTCGAGTTTTTTGATGTATTCTTTTTCTTTTTTGGATTCCCCAGTTTTTGCATACACACGAGCAAGTCCCTGTAAAGCACCAGGGTTCGTAGAATCCATTCGGTAAGCTTCTAAATAAGAACTTTCAGATTTTTTATATTCTCCAAAAGCAAAATAAGCCCGACCAAATGCATTTTGTGCAGCAGGATTTTCTGGATTCACACCCATTGCTTTTCCATACTCATCAAAGGCTTGTTTTCTTTTTCCTTGGCGTAAGAAGGAATCACCACTAGCAATGTACTTTTGTGATTCGGCTAAGACTTTGGCTTTGCGAATCTCTTCCTTCTTTGCTTTGGGATGAGACTCTGCTTTTTTTAATACATCCAGAGCTTCATCAAAACGGCCAGAATCAATCAGCACATACGCCAAATTGAGTTTAGGTTCAAAAAAATTAGGATCCCAAGACGCGGCATCTTGGAAACTCAGAGTGGCTTTTTTGGTTTCGCCCCATTTCCACTCACATATCCCTTGTTTGTTGCGGATCTCAGCATTTTTAGGAATTTTTGCACCGGCTTGTTTGGAGGTTTTTAAACAATCAGAATAATTATGTGTTTGGATATAAACATTACACAAACCTACATATCCACTTGGATTTGTATCAGACAATGAAATGGATTTTTTAAAACTATCTTCACTTTCTTTGAGTTTTCCATTTAATAACTGCGCATTCCCTAAAAAAGACCATAAGGATCCATTTTGAGGTTGTAAATCCGTAGCTTTTTTAAATTCGGAAGTGGCCTCAGCATAATTCTTTTTGGCCAAAAAATCATTACCGCGTTGGATGAGAGAGGCAATCTTTGTAGAGAGTTTCGCATCTTTGGCAGTTTTTAGTTCTGGATTGAGTTTTTCCGCCTTTGCAAAGTAAGCTTCTGCTTCCTCATATCTTTTTAGTTCTAAACAAACATCACCCAATTGGTTGAGAAGTTCAATAGGATACGGAAATTCTGGTTTTGTTTCCAAGGATTTGAGAACCACAAGGCTCTCTTGGTAACGACCTAAGTTTTTTAAAAGGATACCTGTTTTGTATGTATAAATGGTTTCTTCTGGTTTGAGTTGGCTTAAAGTTTGGTAGGTAGAAAGGGCTTCTTCATTTTCTCCCAAAGTGGATTGCACTGTTCCAAGACCAATGAGTAGTTTTTCATTTTTAGGATCTATATTTTTGCCTTTTTCAAAAGATAGTTTTGCATTCTCATAATCACCTAACTGATAGTAGGAGGAGCCAAGTAGAGAATAACCATCAATGAGTTCGAATGTTTGAATGGAGGCCTTTGCTTTTTCTAAAGCAGAGTCCATATTTCCTTTTTGAAATTCATTACTTCCGTCTGCAACAAGAGCCCTTGCTTCTTCAATTTTTTGGCGATCCGAAACATCAGATTTTTCCACCACGGGATCTTTGACAGTGACTGGTTTAAAATCTCGAGACTGACAACCAACAAACAAAACACAGGTAAAGATTAAAAAACTAAGTTGTCTCATTTTTGGAGCCTTTCCTCAAACTTAACCATATCAGGATATCGTATTTTTACACCGCGAAGGGGTGTGCCCGTAATAGGAGCGTTATGTGGGGTTAATACGCCTATATTCCAAAACGTTTCAAAATTCCACGGAAGTTCTTCTACCATTTTATTCCCTAAGGACAACCGAATCATTTTCTTTTCGATATCAGTGGAAAGTTTTACAGATCTTCCTTTGAGTTCATCTTCTTTGTCCCAGCGATAAGAAGAACGAACAGGAGCTTCCTTTTCTTCCGAAGAAAATTTGATAATATGAAAATCTGTTTTATCCACGTAAACTAAAATGGCATTTTGATTGTGGTCTGTAAAAGAAAGACCAACAGCACCGTTCAAATCTTTCACAAGATCTAACACAAGTTCTGCTTCTAAATAATCAGGAATAAGGTCCTCGGAATACACTCCATACCAGCCGGTAGGAAGGTCTTTGTTTTTAGCAAAAGTAAGTTTGCCAGGGAAAGTTGCAGAAAAGTTCGGAGATGCCGAAGTGAGGTTCCAAAACTCTTCTGATTCCCAACCCACGCCGTCCTCTAGGGAAATGGGCAATGCAATGGAAGTAATTTGTTTGGGTCTAATTTTTATTCCCGCTTTTGCATATTCAAAATGGGAACCATTTTGTGTTCGGATGAATTGGATCGGATAACTCCCGTAAGGTACACCCGATTCCGCATATTGTGTTTTTCCTTTTTTCTGACCATCGACTACAATATCGAGCCCTGGAGGAAAACTGGAGATCACAATGGTTCCTTGGGAAATATCATCACTCCATTCTTGGAACACACGAGTTGTTTTTCCTGCACGAATTAAGATATTTCGTTTTACTGGATCTTTGCCAGGTTTTGCAAAAGAGAGGGAATGTTTTCCATTGATGAGTTGGTAAGAAAGTAAGGGAGCCTTACCAACTTCGACTCCATCCAAATAAATTGTGGTTCCCGGAGAAGTGGAGAATACAGAAACATTTCCTCGTAAGGAAGAAGTAAAGTAAGAACGAAGGTCATCATCCGAAGGAGAGGAAACTTCAGCAAAATAGGAAGGTACACTTCCTGTTAAAGGTTGGAGTTGTCTTTTGCCATGAAACACATCAAATGTTTTTAAGGACTTAACAACTGGTTCTTTTTCTTCTTGGTAAACAAAAATCGCCTTTCCATAGTTTTGTGAAAGAACTGGATCTTTGTATTGTACCTCAACGGAAAGTCTTTCCGCATTCTTAGTAAGTGTTAACTCTAATAATAAATCCAAGTCAGAGGATTCGGAAAATTTGGGATCAGTATCTTTGGGAGCTTTTTTATATAACCCCAGTTTGCTGTGAGGGAAAAGAACTTTCTCTTCTAATAACAATAAATCGGATTTGGAAAACCCCTCTGGAACTTGTTTCCAGAGGAGTGAAAAATGTGGAGTGGATTTATTTACCAGTCGTTCTTTGTAATCTCTACCCGAAGGAAGGGGTTCCGATTCACCTGGAAGAGGTGTTACGAACTTAGGTTTTGTAAAACTTCGATTCAGTGTTTCGATCTTTGTGACCGAAGAACAATAACCGACTAAAAAACAAAGGACCGGTAAATAAACATATCTCATTTCGTCTTATCAAAACTCTCTTTGGGAGCTAATTTTAGTGAATCTTTTTGAACATCTTTTTTGATGTATTTTGAATCTTCGATGGACTTAGCCGTTTTGATTACTTCATCAGATTTTGATTTTGTAATCTCACGCGTTCTTGCTGCTTTCTCCAACTCTTCTGCAGAAGATCCAATGTTTAATTTTTGAAGTTCTTCGTTGTTTGTTCGGAGTTCGTTTGCAAGAGACTCAAACTGTAACATCTTAGTGTTTTCAAAAGCCAACATTTCTTTCATCTCAGATAAAGATTGTTTGTCCATTGGTTTGATCATTTTATCAGAAAGTTTAGTGTCATTTCCGACTTCAGCTACTTTCTGTTTGTCGACTACGATTTCATTTTCTGAATTGGATTTGCGAATGGCAACTGCTCCATCAAGAACTGTATATTTAACAACACAGTTTCCAGATCCGCAAGCTACGTTCCCACCTTTGGCAGATGGATTTTCAACATTGGTAAGAAAGATAGTTCCACGAACACCCGCAATCGAAGTAGGAGTTACGATGCTGAAAGATTCTGTTTTTCTTTCTTTGCGTAAAACTGTTACAAGTTTTCCGTATTGCATATTAACTTCTGTTTCACGAGATCCATCGTTTGCTGCAAACGCTTGGCTTACGCTAAGAGATGTGTTTTTGTTTAACTTAAGTACTCCGTCTTCGCCTACAAGGATTTCCACAGAACCGTTTTGACCAGTTACAATGGTATCTTTGGAAGTTAAAACATCACCTAAGTTTGGTTTTACTTGTCCACTCTCGCGGATCACAACCACATCACCTTTTACAAAGGCAACAACAACATTACTTTCTTGTCCAGACTTCTCTGTAACATTTGTTACAGATTCCTTAGAATCTTTTTGGCAAGCAGTTAAAACTATGGCAAAAACCGCCACAAATCCTAATGCCGACAACCGATTGATCATTGCACGTTTCATATTCCTTCCTCCGGAAATCTTCTTCTAAGAATAGATAACAACTGAGTGCTTGGCAACTCTTTTCCCTAATACCTTTTTGTGACAGCTTTTGTCCAATGGTCCCGCCTTGTCACACGATGCGGGTTTTCTAGGCTCTCGATCATGGATTCTAAGCTTTTTTTTCTAGTTTCATCCATGGCTTCATTTACGTGTTTTCGCATTGGACACTCAGAACCCAGTTCACAGCAATAAATTTCCTGACAAGTTTCTTTAATCTTGCGTAATTCGGGAAAACTTTCCCAAAGCTCAACAGGTGTCAGGTGTAAAATCCCCCATTCTTTGACCCCAGGGGAGTCGATGAGGACCGTGTTTTCTTCCAAAAACAGAGCAAAAGAATTGGTAGTGGTATGTTTTCCTTTTTTGGTGGACCCACTGACGAAGTTGGTCCTCTGCACTGTCTTTTTATGGAGGTGGTTCATAAGAGTTGATTTGCCCACTCCTGAATTCCCGCAAAGGAAGGTGCGTTTCCCACGAATCCGTTCCCACAAAGGTTGGATGGATTCCTCCGAAAGAAGAGACACACTGAGTACCTCGTAACCTAACTCTTTATAGTAAACTTCCCTCTCTTCAATTTCTTCATCCGAAATTAAATCTTTTTTTGTAAAAATGATCAGTGGGGGAATTTCTGTTTGGTAAGAAGCGGCAAGCAATCGATCAATAAATCCCGGTTTGGTTTCTGGGTCTTTACAAGAAGCAAGGATCGCCACTTGGTCCAAGTTGGCACATAACACATGACTGTCGCCACGGTCACTTTTTCTGGAAAGGTAGTTCTTTCGTTCCATTCGTTCCGAAATGACCCACTCTTCCCCAGAAGATTTTTCTGCCAAAACCAAGTCCCCCACAACAAAGGGATGCCTTTCGTTTGAGTTCTTTAATCGCAACTTACCCTTGAGAACGGCGAGGGCATAGCTAGTTTCTTCTGAATAAATTTCATAATAAGCTCCGAAGATACGAGCGATTGTAAATAGTTCTTTACCCAAGTAGAATCTGCACCAAAATAATCTAGTTCTTACATTCTATACAGATGACATGCAAACACAAGTTTTCTTTCCCTTCGGAATCATAATCCTTTCTGCTTTTGGTTGGTTTGGATTTGCTTATGCTTTAAGCAGTGTAGATTCCACAAAAATTTACTCTCTATTTGCGACTCTTTTGGGACTTATCACCCTTATGGTTTTGTTCTTTTTACGAAAAAAACCATTGCCACAAGGTATGGAGAAACCCAAAAAACGAGATGAACTTGTCCAAAACCTATTTGCCTTAGAAAAATTCAAAGAAGAACTCATTTCCTTCAACGACCCAGACCAAATCAGCCAAACCATCAGCCAGTTCCTTGCCTCCAAAATCCCTGCGGAGTTTGTCCAAGTTTATACTTGGGATGAAAGAGAAGGCCAATTCCGACCCAGACCTTTTTTAGAATCACTCGACCAAAAGTTTTCTAATTTACCTTCTCTTCCTGTATTCAATCCTTTTTTACTTTGGCTTTCCGAACGCGAAGGAATCCATATCAAAGAAAATTTCATCCAGTTTGCTTCTCCCAATCATGAAAAAATTGCCAAACAAGCATTAAACTTTTTTACTGAAACCAAATCAGAGTTAGTTGCCACTCTTTCCATCAAATCAAGTCTTGTAGGTTTTATCTTACTGGGAAAACACAAAGAAGGAAAAATTTATGATATAGAAGAAATCGAAATCATTTTAGAAATTCTTTCTGTTTCCCTGATGTCTTTGTCCAATTCCATGATCTACCAACAGTTACTAAACTTAACTGAAACTTTGGAAGCAAAGGTAAGAGAAAGAACGAAAGAATTAGAAGAAACCCAAGCCCACTTGGTACAATCAGAAAAGATGGCTTCTCTTGGTGTGATGGTGGCAGGTATCGCCCACGAAATCAACACACCTGCTGCTGTGATCAATGGTTCAGCGGACAACTTGGATGCAAATTTAGTTTATGTATTATCGCATTTGGGTGACATCTCTCAACTGATTCAGAATCCTGATTTTCGTTCTATCTATTTGGACATTTTATTTAGTTTTGTGAAAGAGGATCCAGCCTCAAAGATCGATCCTAAAGACAAATTCAAACTCAAAAAAGAAACCAAGTTTCGATTTATCCAAGATGGAATCCCTGAAAATGATGCAACGGATCTAGCAACCTTTATCATTGACCATCATCTTTTGCATATGCAAGAAGAACTCATCCGTATTTGGAAGGCCGGCGGGAAAGAAACTTTTGAGATGTTAAAGAATACTTTGAGCCTGCAAAGAAATATCAAAAACATCAAATATGCAATTCGTAATATAGTTAGGATTGTCAAAGCACTCAAGTATTACTCTCACCTTGGGCAAGCATCTTATGCGGAATCTGACCTTCACGAAGGATTAGAAAACACTCTTGTGATCATGCAAAACCAAATCAAACACGGAGTGGAAATTGAAAGGGCCTATGGAAGTATCCCTCCTGTAAGGTGTAATATTGATGAACTAAACCAAGTTTGGACAAACCTAATCACCAATGCCATCCATGCGATGAAAAAAATAGAACATCCCAAACTCATCATTTCTTCTAAAATGGTGGGGGAAGATTATGTATTGATTAGTTTCGAAGACAACGGTTCGGGAATTCCAATCGAAATCAAAGATAAAATTTGGGATCCATTTTTTACAACCAAAGACCAAGGCGAAGGAACAGGGCTTGGACTTGGAATTGTCAAAGGAATTATCGAAAAACACAAAGGAAGGATTGAAGTGGAATCTTCTCCAGGAAAAACAAGGTTTATGGTTTATTTACCGTTAGTTGGTCCTGGAGATGTTCCGAGTATCCCGAAAGAAATCTTTCGGGAAATTCGTGGTTAAGAAAAAATTGGTTTTCCCGGTTGGTTTAGAAGTTTTTCCCAACTTTCTTTTGTTTGTTCAAATTTTTTGCGGAGAATTCCCACTTCTTTTTCGTTGGAAGATTGTTTTGCCTGTTTCCAATTTTGGAATTCTTTGATAGCAGTTTCCCTAAGGTTGGTTAGTTGCTCTTCCCAATGACGGAGTTTTGATTCTTCCAAATTCGTAAATTGGTTCAAAGTTTCTTTTTCTTTTAAATACATTGTCTTCTGAAGGATTTTTTCTTCAGAAACTTTTTTTAAGTTATACGTAAGACCCAAAAAAGACAAACCTTTAATCATCCATTTGGATGGATCATAATCAAACCAACGAATCCCATTTCGATAATCTGACTGAAACTCATGGTGAAAATTATGAAAACCTTCACCAAACGTAAAAAAGGCGATGATCCAATTATCTCTTGCTGTTTGTTCTTTAGAAAAAGTTCGTTCTCCCCAAACATGACATGCACTGTTGATAAAAAAAGTAAACTGATGAACTACAAAAAGTCGAAGGAAACCAGCGACAAAAAATCCTTCTAAAAACGATCCCCAAATCATTGTGATAAGACCAGGAAGGATAAAACACATAAAGATAGAAATGGAATAAAAATGTTTATGTTGCCAAAGAACCAGCGGGTCATTTACCAAATCCTGAACACCTTGTTGGACATATTTACGTTTGCGAAATAACCAACCAATGTGAGCAAACCAAAACCCTTTTTTGATCGAATAAGGATCTTTGTCAGTATCTACAAAACGATGGTGGATACGGTGGTCTTCGCTCCATTCCAAAGCAGTGGATTGAAAAGCCGCCGCTCCAAAAAGAAGTAACCAAAGTTTAACGGGTGTTTTTGCATCATAAGCTTTGTGAGAGAAAAGTCTATGGTAACCTACAGTGATTCCCATTCCTGTCGCAAAAAAATAAAATACAAACAGAGCCCAAGTTCCAATGTGAACGGAATCATAAAGATACAAGTAGAGAGTTCCGAAAATCCCTACTAGTGGATAGGTTAGTAAAAAGATCATAGTCACCCAATCAATGGGAGCTTTGGTTTTGATTTCAGCTTGTGTCGTCATAGAGAATTCCTGTTTCATGGAGTGGGAGTCCCAAACCAGGATTCTGGTTGCAAAAAAAATGAGTACAGAACGTTACAAACCGGGATTTTTAGAACAATGGGGACGCCGAGTTCTCATTTCGATCCATTCCCATGCGAAAAAACCCGAAAATTCCGACAAAAGTTTTGCCTCCCAATCCAAAATTCTTTTGCTTTGGGGAGTTTTTCTATGCTTTTGGATAGGATTTTTGCCATCGATTTTCTTCGTTTTCCTCTCCACTTACCTTCCTCCACTTGTGTTTTGGCCTTTGGAAACTCATTCAATCATCACGCTTACAGAGTTTGTTTTTCTTTTGGCTCTAGTCACTCTCGTTGAGTTTTATCTCCTCTTTCGATTGGGATTTTATCTTTCCTATCGGATGGCACAGTATGCAGACATTGAACTGGCCGAAGAACCGGAACTCATCACACCCATTCCTGGAATGATGGCTAGGTTGGTTTTAGAAATTCCCGATCCAAGAATTCGATTGTATGGAATTGATCCTTACAAACATCTAAATGAACGCGCCCTATTCTTTAGGACTGTTTTATACAAAAGCAAAGTTTTTCTTTCCAACATCTTCGCCAAACTTCTATTAAAGGTATTTTTAGGAAGAACGGGACTTCGTTTTTTAATTGAATACGTCTCCGGGCCAATTACTGGAATCTGGGACAGTGTCACAACTTATTTGATTTTAGTTGAGTTACGCAAACGCATCATTACACGGAAATTGTCGGATGCGATGTTACTCAAAATCAAATCGAAACAAGGTTCCGAAGTATTCATTGAAACCACGCTACGTGCAGTGGCAATTTCCATTGTATTCACAAAAACCTTTCACCCTAACTTTGAATATTTGCTCTTTGGATTGATACGGCTTTTACCAAATCAAGACAAACTGACCAACTTAGATGACTGGACCGAGTTTGTACATTTATTCCCAAAACTGACAAAGGAAGAAAGGAATTGGCCGATCGCAATCTTTGCCCTTTGTTCCACATTTGATGGATCCTTAAATCGGGAAGAATTGAATGCGTTTCAAGACATCACTGATCTTTCTCCTTCTTGGCTTTTGGATCGGGTCCGTCATTTAAGTGAAACCATCCGAAAAGGAGAACTTTCAGAATCTTTGCTTTGGATGGAAAAAATCCTTCCCGAAGAATTCACTCAATGAAAGACTAGAATTAGTCTAAATATAAAGGAGATCAGCATGGCACAAGTAACACTCAAAGGAAATCCCGTTCCTCTCGAAGGAAACCTTCCCAAACCGGGGGACAAAGCTCCCGACTTCCGAGTCGCCAAACAAGATTTAGGTGATTTGACTCTAAAAGATCTAGCAGGAAAGGTAAAAATCCTTGTGGCGGTTCCCAGTTTAGATACAGCCGTCTGTGCCCTTGAAACCAAAAAGTTTAACGAAAGAGCAGCCAAAGAAGATGGAATCACGACTCTTATCATCTCCGGTGACTTACCGTTTGCAATGAAACGATTTTGTTCTACGGAAGGAATCGATTCTAAAAACTTAATCACTGGTTCTCAGTTCAAAGATTTTTCTTTTTCCAAAAATTATGGAACCCATATCGCTGGTGGCCCACTTGCTGGCCTTTCTGCACGAGCCGTATTTGTTGTGGATAAAGACGATATCATCCGTTATACGGAACTTGTGCCGGAAATTGGTAGCGAACCAAATTACGATACTGTTCTTGCCGAAGCTAAGAAACTCGTTTAGTCAATTCATGAATTTGGCAAGGGAGGTTATTTTCCTTTGCCAAAACATTGATCTTTGAAACCAAATCCTCATCAAAACTAAAAAATACAACTTTCCAATCTTCTTCTGCATTGGTTATACATTGCAAAGTGTATGCAAGCGCCACATCTCTCCGACTAACATCCATGTGCCGAAAAGGTTCATCCAACAGAAGATAAGGCAAATTGAACTGTTTCCCGATGCGAAACGCATATTCCAAACGAAGAACATAAGAAATTTGTTCCTTGGTCCCTGTGGATAAATTTGTAAATCCTTGGCTAGAATTAGAAGAATCTGTGGTGATTTGAATTTCATCGGAGAATCCATTCCATTGGATTTGTTTTGTGGGAAGAGATCCTTTTAGTGCATCCATTCTTGTTTGTAATGATTTCACAAGTGAGGACATTTTATCTGTACTTTCCAATTGCATCTCAGAAAAAATATCTGCTAATACTTCCAAAGCCTGGAAGTTTTTTTCTAATTCATTTTTCTTTTTTTCTTTTGTTTCTAAATCACGTTTGTTTTGTTCCCATTCTTTTTGCGCAGGTAAGATTCTGGACTCCAAAACAGCTTTCCCGGTATCCAATTTTTTTTCTAACTCAACAAGGTTCCTTTCGATATCGCGAATTTGAATAGAAATTGTTTGGATTTCATTTTCTAATTTTTGTTTGGCGGCCCTATCTTCAGAAGAAAAGGTTTTTGAAATTCCTTTTTTTTCCAGATCCATTCGTTTTTCTTTTAGGTGAAGTTTTAAATCTTCTAAATCATGAATTCCCCATTTTTTGGACTCAAGTTTTAAAGATTCTTCCAGTGTTCGTAACTTTTCTTGTTTCAAGCGAATTTGAACAAATAACTCAGTCAGTTCTGAAAGGGAATTTACTCCAGATTCTCGCAAAACAACCGTTAGCTCTTTTTCTTTTTCTAAAAGAAGTTCCTTTCCTTTTTTTTCTTCTATGCGAATCAAATTGATTTCTTCTTCTAAACTAGTGATGGCCGTTTGAAAGTTGTCTCCTTCCAGTTTATGTTTTGTGTATTCGCGGTCAAATCGTTGGAACACTAAGGTGATTGATTCCATAGTCAGTGAATCGGGTTTCCATTCACCTAAAGTTTTGGTTTCCATTTCCGTTGCGATCCGGTGAACCATTTGATTCCATTTGGGTTCATCCCGTTCAAGTTTGATTTCTTTTGCTCGAAAAACAAAAAACAAAGCAGCGCTTAAAAAGAAAATTGGAAGAGAATACATCCAAACCCCAAAATCGGTGAATAAGGAAAGGATCAAAGAAAAAATCCCAAAAACACCAAATCCTCCCGCCAAACTTCTGTACAATGGATTCCAAATGATTTTTTGTACCACCGGTGATTCTTCTTGAAATTTGCGAATATTATGTTTCCAAGTTTCAAAAAAATCAAAATAGGATTCTAATTTTTTTGATTTTTGTTCTGATAAGGATTTTTGACTCAGAGAAGATTCTAATTTTTTTTCTAATTGCAAAAATCGCTCTTTTGAAAGAGATAATTTTTGTTCGATCGATTGGATTTCTCCATCAATTTCTTTTGAATTTTGATCTCCATTTGATTTTAGAATTCTTTCTTCTGACTTTGATTGGGTTTGCAGTGTTTCCCATTGTAACAGTTGGCCGTACACTCTGTCCACTTCCGCAAATTGTTCAGTTTCTTTATACTCTTCTAAACGTTTTTGTTGTTTTGTTTGTTCTTCTAAAGCTGAAGACAGTTCTTCTTTTCGTTTTTGACGTTCGATTTCCCAAGTTGGCAACTCGACAAATTGAGAGGAGATCCTATTTAAATTCAGCTCAGACTCATCAAACTTTTGTTTGGTCGTCGTAAGATCCAATAAAGTTTGGTTCCATTCTTTTGCGGATTTTCTTGTTCCTGTTTTTGTTGAAAGTTGTTCCACTTGTTCTATGAGTTTGGCAGGATTATATCCACTATCGAATATAGTTTGTTCAATGGTACTAATCAGTTCTTTTTCAGAACCTACATCCATATTTCCTTCTCTAATGACTAGCGAGTTCAAATATAAATTCTGAGAAAGAGAAAGTTTGGGAATTCCTAAATCAGAATTTCTTTCTGGTTTGTATCTCGCATTGAGAAGAGCACCATACTTTGTACTTCCTACAACTTTCACGAGAGCCGATACAAATGCATCCAGGATGGTTGTTTTACCCGATTCATTGGGACCTGTAAACACAGTCACTTTTTCAATAGGAAATTCATTTTTGGAAAAGATACCGAAGTTTTCTATTTTTAATTTCATCGATTTTTCTTTCCTTCTAAAATCAATCGAATGCCTGTGACACGAGTGTGTCTCCAAAGACTAGGATCCATTTGTCCTTTTCTTTCATTCATCTTATCCAAAAACTGTTTTACAAATTCATTTTCCGAAAGGTGTTCGAAAACTGTGATTTGTGATTCATCGGGATCAAACTCCAAAATCCGAAATTTGGACTTCCAATCGCGAAGAACTGCCTCTTGAAATTTTTGTTTTTCCGACATCGAATCAACATATCCAACAAATCGAAAGACAATCCAATCGTTAGGATTTGTTCCCGCTAAATAAGTTTCGATACTCTCTTCTGGTTTTCCTTCCGTATCCAAAGAAACAATAATTTCCCTATATTCGCCGGCAGATTTCCAATAAACCGATTCCGTACGAATTGTACGGTCTTCGACATGAATAAAAATCCCACCTCTTTGTCCGATTTCTCCTTTTCTCCAAACACGGGAAGATCCAGCATAACCAACATTACACTTTCCTACAGTTCCCATTCGTGCTCTATGGAGATGCCCAATGGCAAGATAATCCAAATCTAAACTTTGAATTAAATTGGGATCTAAATAAGAACCGCCCTCTTCTTCTTCCTCACTAAGCCCAGTAAAACTCATTCCTGAAACAGTTCCATGAGCAAGTCCAATCCGAAGTTTTGTTTGTTTTTGGGGAGGAGGAGAAAGTAACAATTCAGAATAATTTTCTTGGTGGGGAATGGATAAAAATTCGATCCCACCATCTTCCAATAAAAAATAAGGAGTTTTATCTAAAACTTTTACTTTGGAAGACCAATCATAACTCGTATAACTATTGTTATTTCTTTTTTCTAAAATTTCATGATTCCCTGGAAGAAAATAAATGATTCCTGAATAAGAGGATACTTCTTTTAGAAAATCCGAACGTAAACCTTCTAAATCGGGAAAGGTATTAAAAAGATCCCCACAAAAAAGAATACGATCACACTTCGTAGACTCTGCAGTTTGTAAAATTTCGCGTAATACGGTAAGGGAATAGGTCTTTTCCTCGGGGGAATTTTGGGAAAGATGGAGGTCGGATACTTGTAATAACTTCATAGAGTGGGTTTAGGGGAGAGTGTATCTCCCCCCTGGGACAAAATAAAGAAATTACGAAAAAAAAGCAAGGGAGCTGTTAGATCACTCGGTCTTTTTTGAACTCCGCAATTTTATCCTTGGAAAACCCCAATCCACCCAAAATCTCATCAGTATGCTCCCCATGTTCTGGTGGATCGTTTCTGTAGACAAATGGTGTCTCTGAAAAATGAAACGGAGACCCAAATTGTAAAATCGGTCCGTATTTGGGATGATTTCTTTCGATGACCATACCACGTTCTTTCATATGTGGATCTTCCGAAACTTCTTTCATATTGAGAATGGGAGATAGGCAAGCATCTGTATTATCAAAGATTGGTTGTAAATCGGAATAGGTTTTGGATTTAAAAAAATCAGTTAACTTTTGTTTAATGAGAGGAATATTTTCTTCATTCATGGGATGGTCTTTGGTTAAGTTTTCCATTCCTGCAGCTCGTAAAAAAGTTTGGAAAAACATATCTTCTAAGGCACCAAGTGCTACGTATCTTCCTTCTTTGGTTTCATACACATTATAGTTTGGTAATTTACCAGACAAAATATCATTCCCTGCTTCTGGAGATTTTTCCGAAGAAGATAAAATACCACCGTATAACGAAAGAAATTGAAGAGAAGCATCTGTCATTGAAATATCAATGCGTTGGCCTTTGCCCGTTTTTTCTCTAAAGTAAAGAGCTGCTAGGATCGCAGAAAGTGCTGTGAGAGTTCCTCCACCCACATCTGCCAATTGGAAACCAGCAGGCCTTGGAGGATTTCCTGTTTGGTCAAGGACTCCTGAGATCGCTAAGTAATTCAAATCATGTCCGGCAAAGTCTACGTATTTACCCGAGATGCCGTAGCCAGAAATTCCACAGTAAATCAAACGCGGAAATTTTTCTTTTAAGACATCATAACCAATTCCCATCTTATCCATTCCATCGGGACGAAATCCTTCGAGTAAAATATCTGCATCTTCTAAAAGTTTAAAAAGAATTTCTTTGGCTTGGTCTCGTTTGAGATTCAGTGTGATCGCTTTTTTATTTCGATTCAACATCATGTATAAGGCAGGATAACCAGTTTTTCCTTTGAACATCGCACGAGATCCATCATAGGCTCTTGGATTTTCAATTTTGATGACTTCTGCACCCATATCTGCTAAATGTTGCGAACATAAAGGGCCTGGAAGGAGTAAAGAAAGGTCCACAACTTTGACACCAGCAAGTGGTCCCTTAGAGGATTGATTTTGGTTTTGGCTCATTTGGTTTTATTGCATTTCCTGGAAATTTTTTTCTAATTTAAGCTATTTTTCTCGTAATATAGAAAGGGAGAACCCTAAATGGGTGCGATACGAGGACAAAAGGGAATCATGTTCAGAATCTGTATTTCCATTATCATCCTCACCTTCTCCACCCTCACCATTTCTTGCCAATCCATCACACCGCTGAATTTGCAGATGTTATTCGGTTCTTTTTTTGCTTCCACAACCGGGCAAGGATCTGTCATTTACGAAGCTCCGAATTTTTTATTCACGAGTGAAAATGGAAGACAAGCAGAATTCACAATTCGTTTGAACATAGAACCAAACAGTTCAGTAAGAATTGGCCCGATCACAGTCTCTGATCCCACAGAAGGTGTACTTTTATCATCAACTTTTCTGGATTTTTCTGAAGATAACTGGGACACACCGCAAATCATTCGTTTGGCGGGAGTGGATGATTTAATTGCTGATGGAAATCAAAACTACAGAGTTCAACTGGGAACCACATTAACTTCAGATATCCGGTTTTCTGCCCAAGGACTTCCTGTTTTACTCGTTGTGAATACGGATGATGAATCTTCCGGAGTGGCTGCAAGCCCTACTTTAGGACTCATCACTTCAGAAACGGGAGAAACCGGTACCATTGCTTATGTATTACAAACAAGGCCCATGCAAGATGTTACTATCAGAAATTTTGTTTCCAATGATACAACAGAAGCAACTGTCGCTGCAGTAGAGCTTATATTCACACCTAACAATTGGAATGTGCCACAAACTGTGATTGTCACTGGTGTGGATGATTTTAGTGTAGATGATAGTACATTTCAAATCTCAGCTGATCCCACTGTTTCGAATGATCCAGCTTATATGGGAAAACCAATTCCTATCATTACTGGAACCAATGTCGATGATGATGTGGCAGGATTTACTGTTATCAATTTATCAGGACTGACTACAACAGAAGCCGGGGGTGCTGTGAGTTTTGGGGTTGTGATGAATACATTGCCGACAAACTCAGTGACAATTCCTTCTATTGTGGCCACTCCCAGTTCGGAAGGAACAGCATCCCCTTCTTCTCTTACATTTGCACCTGGTGAATGGTTCACTCCTAAAATTGTTACTGTCACTGGGGTAAATGAATTTATCGTGGATGGTCCAAAAACTGTCTCAATCGTGGTTGGTGCAGCTACCTCTGCTGATACAGATTACAATGGTTTGGCGGGCCCAGTGTTTCCTTCTGTCACCAATACCGATGATGATGTTCCAGGATTTGTTCTTACGTCCCCAGGTAGTTTGACCATTTCTGAAAATGGAGGAAATCTCTCCTTTGCCATTCATCTTTTGTCCCAACCTCCTCCCGGTTTTACAGTAACACTGACAGGAATCTCGGAAAATAATGTGATCACCAATAGCAGTACTTCCAACTTGGTTTTTACAAATGCCAATTGGAATGCAGACCAATACGTCAACATCACCACAAATAACAATTCCATTGATGAAGACACAAGGACTGTCACATTGCAGTTTGGATCTGTTGATACTGGTGGGTCTGCCGATCCGGTGTATAATTCAGTATCACCACCATCATCAGTTACCATCTTAGTCACAGATGATGACACAGCTGGATTTACAGTCACTCCTGTCGGGGGTCTTGTGGTCCATGAAAATGGAACTCCTTCGACAGAAACCTTTACAGTCGTTTTAAATTCACAACCAACAAATTCAGTCAGCATTCCAAGTATCACATCCAACAATACTTCTGAAATTACAGTATCTCCGGCTTCTTTGAGTTTTACCGCTGGAAATTGGAACACTCCACAAACAGTTACCATATCATCAGTGTTAGATGGAGTGGACGATGGTGATCAAAATGTGAATATCTCTTTTGGAAATTCTACCTCTGCCGATCCAAAATACAATTCGATCGCTATTCCTGCTGTCACTGCCATCAATACGGATAGCAATGAACCTTTGGTTCGCATCCAAAATTTATCAGCATCTTCCATGGTTGAAAATGGAACATCCACCATTACATTTGAAATCAGACTTTCCTTAAAACCGAATGCTAATGTAACCATTGGGCCCATCACTGCTTCTGACGGAACAGAAGCGGTACTTCTCAATAGTTCTTCTGGGGTTGCCGCCTCAAGAACTCTTACCTTTACTCCGACAAACGGACAAGTCGCTAATTATTCCGGGAACACCAGTGATAGTGGATGGGATGTGGTACAAGTGGTCACCATTCGTTCCGTGGCCGATTCTTTTGATGATGGAAACATTCCTGTCACCATTCATATCCCACAAGCAAGTGGTTCTTACTTTAGCGGGCTTTATCCGACTGGAGCTCTTCCTGGTTATACAGAAGCTAGCGGGGATTTGGTGATCACCATCACTGATAATGATACAACAGGTTTTACTATCTCTTCTAATACACTGAACCTTACGGAAGGGGGAAGTGATGGAACCTTTACGGTTCGTTTGAATTCTGCACCTTGTGACACTCCAGGAAATTTAGCATCTTGTGCCACAGGTTCCGTTACGATCCCAATCACGGGTGAAACATTTAATTTACCCGATACAGTGCAGTATACTTTTTCTCCTGCCAGTTTGACTTTCACTCATACAAACTTTTCAACAACCCAAACAGTGACTGTAGTTGTGGTCAATGATTCCATCAATGAAACAAACACAAGAACTCACACACTGACTCTCGGTGTTATCTCCGGATCGGGTACTGACTATGAAGGAATGAATCCTTCTGATATCACCATTAACATTACAGACGATGACAATCCTTCCCCAAGTATTTTATTCACTTTGGATTCAGGACAACCATATTTCACAACAGAGTCTGGCCAATCGGCAATGTATAGCCTACGACTTGGGAGTCGCCCCATTCCGGGAAACCAAGTCACAGTTACTCTCGCCACATCCGATGCAACAGAAGGAATGATCAATGATGGAGGAACACCCGTTAGTTCCAAACAATATATCTTTGATGAAACCAATTGGAGTACATCCGTTCCAGTGGAAATCCAAGGTGTGTCCGATGCCTTAAGTGATGGTAACGTAAGTTATTCGGTGACAGTTAATGGAACAGAAACTGGTTCAATGCCTTCATGGTATGTTAGTTTTGTGGGAAGCACAGGAGACACAGCGACACTTGTCAACTATAGTACATCGGAAAATCCAGTGACAGTTGTCACTCCCACAAATATGACAAGGGCCGAAAACTCTGGGGCCTTTCCCATCTATGTACTTCTCAGCCAAGCACCGACTGATGATGTAACAGTTCCCATTTCGGTAACAACAACTTTTCCTTGCCAATTGATTGTGGCACCGAGTGTTCCACAATTTTCTATTTCCACAAGTTCTCTCACCATCACCAGTGCCAATTGGAATACCATCGGAGCACATAACACAATCACTGTGACTCCCAACGATGATGCCGTCGATGATGGGAATGTATCCTGTCCAATTGTTGTTGGTGTCCTTTCTTCCACCGATGGTTTTTATAACGGATTGAATCCATATCCATCTTCAAATTATCCTATGCTCACTTTAAATGATAATGATAGTGCAGGCATCACAACTTCTGGATTTACACCTGCAACAGTCATTACCTCACAATCAGGTGCTTCCTCCGAATTTTATATACATTTAGATTCACAACCCACAACGAACATCACAGTGAACTTTAACACTACACCTGGTGGACTTGTGAGTTTTCCGACAGCACCTCTTACCTTCACCCCAAGTAATTTTGGTTCGGGCCAACTGGTCACTGTGACAGGACTTGATACAGCTGCTATTGGTGATGTGAGTTATACCATTGCTTCCGTGGTCAGCTCAGGAGAAACAGGCACCGGCTTTACTCCTTCTACGATTTATACAGCCCTCACCCCTCTTTCCATCTCTGCTACTCATATCAATTTTATTTACGATATTGTTCCTTGTACAGATCCAAATCCTATGAATGTTTGCGGAACTTCAGCCAATAGTTCCGGAGGACTAGTCACATCACCTAACTTAATTACTACGGAAATTGGAGGCCAATCCAGGTTCCAAGTTCGTTTGCGGGCCAGACCCATTTCAAACGTGACCATTCCCGTCTCCAGTTCAAATGTGGCCGAAGGAACCAGTTCTGTCTCTAGTTTGGTTTTTACATCGAGTGATTGGAATACGTACCAAAATGTAGTCCTCACGGGAGTGGATGATTTTCTGACCGATGGAAATATTGCTTATTCTGTTTTATTTGGATCCCTCAGCGGTGGAGGGAGTGGATTTAACGGAGAATCTTTACCAAATGTATCTGTTACGAATCAAGATAACGATTGATTCGAATCAAACCCATTACTGCACATATCCTTGTTTCTTTAGAATCTCCAAAGCATCAGTTCCTAATTCTTGTTTCGAAGAATAAGATTTTTTTTGTCCACCTTCTTTCCAAAAATATACTTTTGCTTTGGGAGTGATGATTGGTCTTTTAGGTCCTGTTTCATATAACAAATCACAGTTGGACTTACAAGATGCCAAACTCACACCAAAGTATCCTGTAAAAATTTCCGATTTTGGAATTTGTTTTTTAGAAAACCAAACTGTAAATTCAGGAAAACTTACATCTGGATACACCTCAAAACTAATTTCAAAAGGATCTGTTCGTTTGGTTTGGATTTGAACCAACTTTCCTTTTTCTTCCAAAACCACATCATCGGGGTAAGATGCCATACGTATGGTTCCGCTAGGAATCCGAATTTGAACTTCTGTATCCTTTGATTCTGGCTGTATGGAAAGATGATATAACGGCAGTTTGGGTTCCATAGCTCGAATTTGTTTCCAAAACCGAAGGATTTTTTTTTCCAAATCTGGCTGCAATTTCATACCTTTGATCGCAGCAATATTTGTTATTCTTAATGGATTTTCTTGGTTTGGATCTTTTTTCGAATCCAAATACAAATAAAATTCACTCCCCACTGAACCTTGCCAAAATTTTCCAAGTTCATGAAAGCGGTAGGACCTTTGCAAAAGAAACTCATGTCCTTCCCCATACCCTTGTGTAAACCTGGTTTCACCATAATATGTTCGTTTGGTGGTCTCTTGAATCTCAATTAAAGACCGAAGTGATTTACCCTGTACAGATTTTGGAACAACCAATCCAGTATAATCCAAAACCGTTGGATATAAATCAATCGACCTCGTCATTGTCTCAATCGATTGTTTTTTGGTTTCATTCGGTAACTTAACAAGAAGTGGCACATGGATATTTTCTAAAAACAAATCCTGACCATGTCCATAATACGTATTGGTTCCCGTAAAAGGAGAAATTGCATGGGCGACATGCATCACCTCACCGTGGTCAGCTGTGATGAGGATCATGGTGTTGTCCCAAAGATTTTTGTTTTTTAGTTCCAGAAAAACTTTTCCGAGTTCCTCGTCCACAAAGGCAACTTCTCCAAGATAATTCATTTTCTTTTCATCCAAAACTTCTTTTGTTTGGATACGATTTGTGAATCCTTGCGGTGGTGTGTATGGTTTGTGCGGATCGTTATAATTTAAAAAAAGGAAAAAAGGTTTTTTATCGTTCGAAATTTCTTCCAATACTTCGAAAGTTTTTTTGGTAATTTTCTTTGTGTCTTCGTTATAATTGGAAAAGTCGTATAACGAATCAAAGCCGACATCAACTCCAAGACCAAATTTGTCCGTTAAAAACGGATTGTTACCCACCATATAAGTACCAAAAGCATTTTCTTTAAGTAGTTTAGGGAGAGGATGTTTTTCCGTCCGATAGAAGGATTCTACTTCCGATTTTGTGGTAGGATAATCCCAAAAATTAACAGGGTTTGCTGACGCATATTTACCCGTAAAAAATACAAGTGTAGAAGGTCTAGTCCAAGCGGCGTTGACTAAATGATACTTAAAAGTAACGGCATTTTCCGCAAACAAATCTAAGTTAGGTGTCACCCCATATTGACCAATGATATCACCGCGAAGCGAATCAATCACAATCCAAAGAACATTGGGACGTTTTGTTGTGTCGGGGAGATTGGATTCAGGTCCAGTATCTGAACCTGTTTTTTTACAAAAGGAAAAAGAAAGAAAACAGAATAGAAAAAAAAATGTTTTTAGTTTTATGGAAACAGATTTTGATTTCAAGATTTAAGACTTAACATCAAACATCTGCAAGGCGGTAAGCCAAACACCAATCAATATAAATGCAATCCCCAACCATTGTGTCAAATTCAACCTTTCTTTAAAAAAAAGCGAAGAAGCAATCAGAACAATGATAAATCCACTAGAAGTAAATACTGGATATGCAAGTGAAAGTTTCAAACCTTTCCCCAACACATATCGATACCCAAGTAAGGCTAATCCAAAACTAGCGAGTCCACCTATAAAGTAAGGATTAAACACTGTAAAGATTGTATCCCAAAGACCACCTGACAATGTTTTTGTTTGGTCTTGTAAGGATGAGGATTTGATTAAAATATTAGCCAATGCATTAAAGAATACGGCTATACAGAAGAAGAGGATGACCTGGAATTGCATGGGATAGAGACAAAATCCGATCTAAATCGGGAAGGGTCAAATAGAAAAATGAAACAAAAATCCTTTCGGTTCAGAAACTGGGAATGCGCCTACTTAGATTCGGAAACTCCGGGTCCCGTTCTCGTTTTCTGTCACGCCAATGGTTATAGTGCTGGTTGTTACCAATATTACTTTAATTTATTATCAAAACACTATCGAGTCATTGCTCCTGATTTTTTGGGACATGGAAGTTCTGAGTTTAGTTTAAAATTTAATAACTGGAATGTGTTTCGAGATCAAATCCTCGCACTTCTTGATTTTGAATCCATCAACAAAACAAATATCATTGGTCATTCACTAGGTGGTGCCTCATCACTTTTAGCCGCTGCCAAAGAACCTTCCCGTTTTGAAAAAGTTCTAGCCATGGATCCCGTCATCTTAGGTTGGAAACTCATCCTCCTTTCTAAATTTTTAGAAAACCCTTTGGCAAAAGGTGCCAAAAAAAGAAGAACTCATTTCAAATCAATTGAGCTTGTTAGGCGATCGTTTCGAAAATTTCCCGCCTTTGCCAACTTCGAACCTTCCATCTTCGAAGATTATCTAAACTCTTGTTTTGAGAGCACCGGCCATGACGCAGAAGTCAAACTATGTTGTGATCCAAAAGTCGAAGCAAGGATTTTTGGACATGCTCACTTCCATGTCTTCAAAAACTTTTATGGAATCAAAACGGAAAACCATATTGCCATTCCCGAAAAGTTCGAAGTCTGTAGCCCAAAGTATGCCTATCTCCTAACCAAAAAACATCCCAAGTCCGATGTCACCATCTTCCCCGGCTTCACACATTTTTTCCCCTTCGAAAGACCAAAGGAAACTTGGGACTGGATGCAGCGATGTTTGGAGATAAAAGAAAATTGAAATAGGTTTGTAGGAGGGGGAAGGAAGGGGCGCCTCGAATTGGTTAGGTGGATTAGAATCAGACCTTCAACCGACCGCGCTTTTCGCTCCAATCTTTTGCATGCGCAAAAGGATTTCCGCTGCAATCGCTGGCGCGGGGGAGGGATTTCACAACGACCACTAAGTTTGGGAGTTTTTTCTTGTAGACGACAGATTTCGATAGGAAAACACAATGGCCATTCACAAGATCTTCGAGCATTTACTATTCTACAGAAAATTTAGTTTTATTTGTGAAGCATCGTATTATAATTTCAGTAAATACTTAACCAATAATACAGAAACTTGGTCAAACTTTAGAATTATTTCCCTATCTCACCATCCATTCGAATGTTATTCTTTTGGTAATTCTTTTACTCTGAGAAGAATGTCAATATTCTCCAACAAAACAAATTCTGAAATCAAAGGAAGGATTCAGGTAAACAATCAAAATTCTTTAACGATCGATATAAAACTAAGACCTAACTGGTTGTTGCAATTATTATTAATTTGTATCCTATTAATAGATATTTCCTGTCTGATCATAAACTTTCTTGCGGTGTTTCATTTTTTTCCATTAGAACTATTAAGCGAAAAACTTTTTCTTCAGAATATTACTTTGATTCCATTTAATTTAGTTTTAATTTTAAATTATATATGGTTTCAATATGATTTTTCTGTTACTTTGGCAAAGTTCAAATATTTCTTCCCAAAGGAATTCAATCTAAAACATTACTCTAACATAATGGCTAAATCTTAGATTGATACTGCGTTGTCGTCACCCAAATGCGCAGGTATACCACATTACAAATAAATTTGATTCATTGGGTAAGAACGTAGCTAACGAACAGATTCCACCCCTATATATTAATCGCTTCCCCAAGCACCGCCGCTGCACTTTCCATAATTCCTTCCGATAGTGTTGGATGGGCATGGATGGTATTAGCAAGTTCCCTGACTGTGATCTCCATATTGGCACCTAACGTCAATTCTGCGATCATTTCCGTGGCCCCACTCCCAATGATATGGGCTCCTAAAATTTCCCCGTGTTTTTTATCCGAAACAATTTTCACCATTCCGGTGGTGTCCCCTTGGGCCTGCGCACGGCCACTGGCGGTAAAAGGAAACTTACCCACAGTGATTTCATACCCCATGGCTTTGGCTTTTTCTTCTGTAAGGCCAACGCTTGCCACTTCTGGATGACAGTACGTACATCCTGGAATATAAGAATAGTTGAGTTTTGCGATTTGTAAATGGTGAGGGTTACCGACTCGCACAGAGATATCTTCTGCCGCACGAATGCCTTCGGCACTGGCCACATGGGCGAGAGCCGGTGTGGCAATACAATCCCCAATGGCATAAATATGATCCACTGTCGAACGGTAGTTACCAACAAAATCCACAAATCCATTTTTTAATTTGATTCCAATTTCATCTAATCCAATATTTCCAGTGTTAGGTGTTATTCCCACTCCAACAATCACCTTATCAAAGTTTAACTTTTCTTTTTTTGCCGATTTACGATCTAGTAAGGTAAGTTCCACTCCCGCATCCGTAACAGAAGCCGTTTCCACTCCATGGCTCAAATACTGTTCAATCCCTCGTTTTTTAAAACTTCTTTCTAGGATTCCTGAAATTTCCAAATCTTCATTGGGAAGAAGATGGTCTTGGAATTCAATGATGGTTACCTTAGATCCCATACTGGCATAAAAATCCGCAAACTCCACTCCAATCGCCCCCGCTCCAATGATGGCAAGGTTAGGAATGACTTTTGGTTCGACCATGGCATCTCTTGCAGATAACACACGTTTGCCGTCAAAAGGCAAAAAAGGAAGGGCTTTGTTTTTAGCACCCACGGCTAAAATATAAAAATCGGCAGTATAAGTGGAAGCTTCTCCTGAACTGGACTTCACTTGGATGGTTTTGGAATTTTGGAAACTGGCCTCTCCATTCACCACGGTGATTTTGTTTTTCTTCATCAGATACTCAACACCTTTGGCCATTTGGTCTGCCACGGACCGAGAACGTTTGATCACGACATCAAAATCAGCTTTGATATTGTCGCAAGACAATCCGAAACTGGCTGCATGTTTTAAATGTTCCAAAACATGAGCACTTTCTAACAGGGCTTTGGTGGGAATACAACCCCAGTTCAAACACACTCCACCGAGTTTTTCACGTTCCACAATACAAGTTTGTAACCCTAATTGTGCAGCACGGATGGCAGCGACATAACCGCCGGGCCCTCCTCCAATAACGATGACTTGGAAATGGTTTGGACTAGACATAGGTTCTCCCAATAGATTGGGATACCGTACGAAAAAAGGAAAGTCAAGACCTCTTTTTGGCGACGATGAGCATCCTTGCGCCGGTTTTTATATATTTTTCACCGTCGTAGTTGCTATAAACATGAAGGACATCAAACTTATTATCGTCTAAGAAATTTCGAACCTGCGGAAAATGAAAGACACGCATGGTATGTTTGTCTTTTAAATCCTTCTGATTCAAATTGTATACATAGTTCACTTCTACAATGGCCACATCATCTGCCCTTGTTAATCGAAATCCTCTGTTTCTACGAATGGATGTTGCCCCTTGGCGCACATTACTCACAGTGGTGATGGGTTTTCGTTTGATACGGTGAATAGGATCGGCATTCCAAATTTCCAAAACCAAAAGCCCGGCTTGTTTTAAGTTTTTATAACAATTACGTAGGAAATTTTGAACCAAATCATCGTTGATGAGATAATTAAAGGTTCCATACAAACAAATCACTGCATCTGCAGGTTGTTTGGCGACGTGTACTTCCATTTTCCCAAGCTCAAATTGGCAATGGGGAAAGCGGGCCTTGGCGATTTCTAACATCCTTGGAGAACCATCCACACCCAGTGGTTTAAAACCCATTCCTTGGAGTTCTTTGACATGTTCCCCGGTCCCGCAGCCGATATCCAAAACAGTATGTATTTTATGTCGCTTAAATGTATCTCGCAAGAAAAGAATTTCTTCCGAAAACTTGCGGCTTGGTTCTTCGATGGTAAAATAGTATTCGGCCAATTCAGAATAGAGTTTCATTTGCCCCTAGCGGAAAGGGAAAATCAGTTCAGCGAATCCCCATTTTACCCGTTATATTGAGTAACGGCTAAGTAACGATGAAACGATATACAATTCCCACAATTTTTTTTATCATTGGTGTCATCCTTCAATATACTTTTTATTTCTCCTGGGTGAGTTTCACCCTCCTCACCGTTTCCTGTTTACTCCTCACCCTCTTTTTGTATAGTTTGGATTTCCAAAAACCAGAGTCCCTTGCAGATCGACCACATTCCAATGCAGATATAAGTGAACCATCGGAAACAAATACAAAACCAGATATTGTCTTTGATACAGAATCTTCTTTGCCGATTGAAGCCTCCAACGCAGAACCTAAACCAAAAGACATTCTCTGGAAAAAAGATCCCGTTTTGCTTGCAAGAGAATCAATTCATTCAGAAACAAGGGCCGTGTTTTCTGAAACGGTAAAGGACTTTCCTTTCCCATTTTTTACAGAGAAACTCACCTCTATTCAATATTTTTATTATGATGAAAAAGAGTTTAAAGAATGTTATTGGCAAAAAGCGGGAATGATGGTGGAGACAGATGACAATCCTGTAGAATGGGAAGAATACGAAGAAAGTAAAATTAGAGAACTACTTCCTGTTATTTCTTTAGACAAACGGAAGTTATATATTCCTCTTACAATGAATGCACATTTATTTGGATTCTTATGTTTTTCTACAAAAGAATCTTGGGTCGAATCGGATATCCAATCCTTCTGGGAAAAATCAAACATCATCTCGGAAAAAATTATGACCAAAAGAGAATATACAAAAGTAACCAAACACCCTGTTTCAAAACTTTATAATGTATCTCACTTTTACCAAATGGCAAAATCTGCATTCGAATCCAAAGAAAAGGTAACTTTAATTCTTTTCAAATTTATCGATACCAACTTCCAATCAGAGATTGCCATTGGACTAAACATTCTTGGAAAACAGAATGCGGTCCTTGGTTTGGGTTTGTACCAATTGGAAGATCATTTATACGCAAGTATCATTTCCAATGACAAACTGGATGATTTTTCTGAATTTTTTAAACAGTTCATTGAAGAACTTGATAGTCTAGGGTATCCATCAGAAGTTGCTCTCGGTTTTTCAAACCAATCCACTCCCGAAATCAAATTTGATACTTGGATCAAGGCAGCTTATAAATCTTTGGAAGAGAGTATCCTCTACCACGCAGCCTAAATGGATCCTTTAATTGATGAAAAGTTTATCCTGACTGTTTCGCAAGTATTGCCGGAACATTTTCAAAAGACTTTACTCGTCTATGCAGACAGAGAGGCTTATGGTCCTTCCAAAAACGAAGGTCTTTGTTTTGAAAATTGTACACTTGTTGAATTTGTTGGTGATATCAATGGAAAAGTATATCTTGCTTTAGATGGATATACAAAACTCAAACTCCTTCCAAAAATTGCCAAAGCCTTTCAAATTGATCCTACTTCCCGATCTCATTCCGCATCCATCATGATGGAATTTGCAAACCAGATTGCCGGAAAATTAATTACAGAAATGAGACTTGGGCGTTACGAAATTGATATTTTACCGCCGGAGAACTTGAACCATAAACTAGTTCCAATTTCCTTAGAACATTTTCGCCAATACATTCTTATCTTTAATCTCAAAGACAGAAGAGGAGAAGAATATATGGGTAGGTTATATTTGATTTTATTGTTGGAAAAATTCCCTACTCCGAAAAAGTAAAGTCGAATGAAACCTTATGTTTTGGCAATCCCACTCGTTTTGAGTTATGCTGGGTTGAAACAAAAAAAATCTTTAGAACTTAAAGAACTCCAATTACCAGACACAGGCAGAAGGGCATTTCATTTTTATCCAACGGGAAAAAATCCTGAATCTCTACCGGGTGTTTATATCCAACATGGAATGAGTGCCATGGGAATTGACGACCCAAGGATTCTGGAACTTGCTGAAAACATTGCTAGTTCCAATCATAGTGTCATTTTACCAGAACTTCCCGAAGTAAAGGGATTAAAAATCGAAGAAAAAACAATTTCCAATATCCAGAACTTAATGTTGGAAATCAATTCCACCAAACGTTTATTTAACGGAAATCAATTAGGATACTTATCGGCAAGTTTTTCTGCGGGAATGGGACTCATTGCAGCTTCCAGATCCAATACAAGAGATAAAATTAAATCTTCCATGGCCATCGGAGCCTATTGTGATTTTTTAGATACCGTACCCTTTGTATTTTCAAATTATGAAATTGATCCGTACGCAGTGTACGTAATTCTTTATAACTTTATTCATCGTTTTGAACCATCACTTTCGGAAGAACTAGAACCTGTATATTACGAAGCGGCTCTTGACAATGGATTGAAACGAATAGGTAACGAAGCCTTCGCTCTTACCTTACTTGAAAAAACTTCAAACCGAGCCAAAGAATTTTTTTCCCAAGTGGGAAGAGATGGAAATTTCCGCAAAGAACTAGCCAAACGAGTCCTGGACACTGTTCCTAAAAACCTTCCCGAAAATCTTTCTCCCTTTTACCAATTGGAAACTTTGGCAGGCCCGGTCTCCCTCCTTCATGGAAAAACGGATCCGGTGATCTCACCCGAGGAATCGGAAAAACTCACCCTTCTCTTCCAGAAAAAACAGATTCCTTATGTCTACCGCACTTCCACTGCCCTAACACATGGGGACAGCCTCCCGCTCCATTCCCAAATTTTTGGGGTTCCGGCTCTCCTCCAGACCTTCGGAAGTTTTCTATATTGGCTCGACCGATAGAAATTCTCGTTTCTCCTAAAAAATATGCCGATACTTTTAACAGAATGGACGTTAAAAATGCACCGGACTTCAATCCGGAACGGGGACTGAAAATCCAAATCTCCGAGGATCGACTTACTGCAACTTTGGTGACAAAACCAATTTGGTTGTTAGGTGGTTCTATGAGCAATATCTTGATTTATGAAGCTCTAGACAATGCATCCATTCACCGGGATCGGATTTTGATGAAAGAGGTAGACAAAGCCGCAATCGAAATCGATAAAATTCTCAAAGATCCCGCAAAAGTAAAAGAAGATTTTAATTTTATCGTAGCTCAAGGGAACCCCGCCAAACAAGGAGAAAGTGGCTGGATCAAGTTTTATTTTCCAAGAGCACAACGTGTTGTCCTAAAAGACGACGGATCTGCTGATTTTAGAAATATCAATAAATATGTTCACGTAAAAGAAGGCGAAAGACTTGCCACATTGTTTGAAGGAATTGCTGGAGAACAAGGCATTGATGTTTTAGGAAATCCAATTTATCCAAATCCTATTGATAGACCAAGACTCACCTTAGGAAAAAATGTCCTCCCTAAAACAGTAGAGGATCCGGAAAAACCGGGAAGACAACTCAAAGAATACTTTGCATCCCTTAGTGGAGTTGTTTTTTCTACAGACACTTCTCTTACAGTATCTCCAGAATTAAATATTGAAAGTAATATTGGACTCGGAACAGGAAACATCAACTTCGAAGGAACCATTCGAGTAAAAGGTACAATTGAAGAAGGTGCGATTGTCAATTGCCAAGGTTCTTTGTACTTAGATGGAAACGTAGAATCATCTGATGTTGTTGTAGGTGAAGACCTAGAAGTCAAAGGTGGAGTGAAAGCCAAAGGGAAAGGTGTCATTCGCATCAAAGGTGACTTACGTACTAAGTTTATTGAAAATGGAAATCTTGAAATTGATGGCGATTGTATCGTTGAAAATTTTATTTTAGGAAGCAAAATCCTTTGTTTAGGAAACGTAATCCTTACCGGAGAATCCTCTTCTATCATTGGATCCGATATCACTTCTTACCAAGGAATCACAGTTTCTTCACTAGGATCTACTGCCCAAATGGATACAGTCGTCGAAGTAGGATTTCATTTTAGAAATGATAGACTCTTTATTGAAGGTAGTTCAAGGCTAGCAGAGTTCGAAAGAGAATTAGAGGCACTGGTTCCTGAAATTCAAAAAATCAAAGAAGTCGTACAAAGATCTCGTGGTAAACTTGATGATGCACGAAAAGAAAAATTCAAAGAAATCTTTGATGCTTATCAGAAAAAAAGCAAAACAGTTGAACTATTAAAATCAAAGATTGAAGAACTGAAAGGTGCACGTTATAACCAAGATAATGTGAAAGTTGTCGTTCGGAATACAGCTCACCCTGGTGCGATAATCAAATACAGAAGACAGGTAGAAAAAATTACCAAGGCCCAAACAGCTTTTGTGATGAACTTTTTTCCAAACCAAGAAAAAGCAATGTTAACAGCTTTTAAAGGGAAATAACCTTACAACGATTATAGTTTTAAACCCAATTTTTTTAACTTGGGAAATATTACATAATGGCAGTACGGGTTCTGCGGATTCAGTGTAAAATAGTTTTGGTGGTAATCCTCGGCAGGATAAAACTCTGGTGCCGGTGCAATTTCTGTCACAATCGGATCAGGGAAAAGAAATGCATGTTTTCGTTTGGACTCCACTGCTAATTCTTTTTGATTTTCATTCAAATAAAATATAACCGAACGATACTGTGTACCCACATCGTTTCCTTGTCGGTTGAGCGTTGTGGGATCGTGAGAAACCCAAAAAACTTCTAAAATTTTTGAATAAGAAATTATCTCAGGATCAAATTCAATTTCAATGACTTCTGCATGGCCCGTAGTGCCAGTACAAATTTCTTTATAGGTTGGATTAGGAGTAGACCCTCCTGCATATCCAGATCGTACAGAAAGAATTCCGGGAATCCGAAGGTATACGGCTTCTGTACACCAAAAACACCCACCACCTAAAATTACTTTTTCCGTCATACAGTCTTTAGACGAACTGAAATCTCCTCTGGCACAAAACATCCAAATTCTGTGATGAAGTTTTTGATTAAGTGTGCTTTTGTTACATCAAACGATGGATTGAGGGCACGAGCACCAATCGGCGAAGTTTTTCCTTCTGGAAATAAATACTTTCCATCTTCCGTTTTTAAAAAATCAAATTGTGTCACTTCTGCTTCCTTTCGCATTTCGATAGGAATTTCATCCCCAGTTTTCAAATTTAGATCAAAACTGTCTTTTGTGGCACAGACATAAAAGGGAACTCCGTGTTCTTTGGCGACTATCCCTAAATTGTAAGTCCCAATTTTGTTGGCAGTGTCTCCATTGGCAGCGACACGGTCACATCCAACTAATACTGCATCAATTTTTCGATGGTTCATGAGCCATCCGCTCATCCCATCAGTGATGATATAACATTCGATTCCCTCTTCCATCATTTCAAATGCAGTGAGTCTCGATCCTTGCAAAAAAGGTCTCGTTTCGTCAGCGTACACAATGACTTTTTTCCCTGAGTCCCGCAAACTTCTGATAACCCCGAGGGCCGTTCCATGCCCGGCCGTAGCCAAAGCACCAGTATTACAATGTGTAATGATATGAAATTCCGATTGGTCCTTGGAAAATAAAGAAACACCATTTTCACCTAACGCTTTATTGGCGGCTAAATCTAACTGGACCATCTCATTGCCATAGGATTCCCAAGAATTTGCGATCAAACTCCAATCGGTAATTCCTTGAATTCGATTTTTAGCTTCTCTGATTGCGTAACTCAAATTAACAGCAGTAGGTCGCGATTCTAGAACGGAGGTAAGTAGAAAGTCAATCTCCTTCGCGGAGGCAACTCCAACCCGGGATTTTGCACCTAATGTAAGACCAAAAACTCCAGTGATGGCGATGGCAGGGGCTCCCCTAACAGCCATTTCTCGGATTGCTAATATGGTTTCTTCAATCGTTGTTATTTTTAAAAATTCTTTTTTTCCAGGCAAAATCCTTTGGTCGAGAAGTTCCAAATGTGTGGATTTCCATTGGATGGGTAAAAATTCCGGGTGAGTCATCGATCCACTTTTTTGGTGCGATGCAGAAAAAAAATACAAAAACGGGTTGACAAATTCCTGTGCAGCGCACAAAAAGGAGTGGTGCAATGCACAAAACAATACCGAAAAAAGGAAAATGAAAATGGAACAACAAGTAAAAGACGGATTAAACTTCATCCTAGGTGCAGTGAACACAGCAAAAGTAGAAGCTGAAAAAGCTTTTTCTAACATCAACACTGGATTTCAGTCTTTAGCTGCAAAAGGTGCGCAAGACCAAAGTGAAGTTTCTGTAAACCTTAGAAAATACCTTCAAGAAGGAATTTCTCAAGTAGAAACTATCATCGGAAAAGCAAACACTGTTGTTGCTGAAACAAAAGCAAAAGTAGCAACTGTTACTTCTAAAGCTTAAGTAAATTTATTTTAATCAAATCCCGGATACTTTACCTCTATCCGGGATTTTTTTATAGAGTTCCTCTCTCCATTCTTTCCAATACGCACCCAATTCTTTTGCAAAATAAACTTCCAAAGCATTAAATTCAGAAAAACTTTCATAATTGATTTCAAACGAAGTGAAATTTTTTTCCGCGGCAGTCAATAGTCTCGTTCGGTATAAATCCATTAGTTCCAATCGGAATTCATGAAACATTCGATCCATACTGATCTCCCAAAAGGAAAAAAGTTTTTCTAGGGCATTTGCAAAGATATGATCTGCAGCTAAAAAAGAAAATTCCACCGAATCTTTTGCAATCTCCACAAAGAGAGACTCCCATAAATCTGCGAGTAGACTTTCTTTATTTTTGCAATCATAAGCCTGACAAATGGAGGCTCCATAAAACGAAAAGTTTTGGCTTTTTGGATCCCCAGTAAAAATTGGATGGATCATACAGCCTATTCGTTGTTTGGTGCTATCTACATATCCCAAAAATGGACAATTATAAGTCATCTCATCTTTTTTGGAAATGCCTGCTTCCTTTGTTTCTCTATCTTTACGAAAGATAGGAAAACTATGCCTAACCTCAAAATTGACGGTTGATTGAAACTCAGAAGTTCGCTCAGATAATAATGTTTTAAATTCTTTAGGAGATAATTTTAAATTAAATAAACCGCAGCAGGCACCGCATGATACATTGCCAAGATCTGGATGGCATAAACTCAACTCTGTTTTGCTCCTGGAGCAAAAGGAGTAAGGCCATTAAACACAAGTTCTAGGTCTCCCGTTTCTTTTCGTTCTTTAAAGTAAGTAGGAAAAGGAATCACAATCTTACGGTTTTCATGAACCAGTACAAGATTTCCTTTGTGTTTTGATAGTTGTTCTTGTAATTTATCTTTTGAACCAGGAGAGGATGGATATAAATAGGCAGGTTTGATTCCTTTAAAATAAAAATGCGGATTTTGATTTTCGGAAACCAGAAGAACACTAACTTTCTCTAATTCCGAAAACTCAAGTAACATATTCTCCAAAAAGAACTGCATAATGATTTGATAAGATTCTATTTCTTCTTCTTTGATCTCTTCTTGTTCCCAAGATTCCATCCATCCAACGATTTTAAAAATAGTTTCTTTTTGTTCATGTAAAACAGGTAAGGCCACTTCTAAAATACTAGAAATTTTTAGTTTTTGGAAATCCCAAACACAACCGTACACAAGTTCCCACCACTTTCGAAGCGATACCGCATCATCGGGGTTATTCGGGATGGATTTGTTCATTGCATGGGCGGCATGGTCACTAAATACCATCATTCCCACAACCTGACTGATTGCTTCAAACAACTTAATCAAATTGACCAAATTGCTTTTATCGATGGATTTTGCTTTGTTGGAGTTGATTAACTTTGAATATGCAACGGCAATAGGTGTTGGATAAAATTCGATTACGGAAGTTGGATTTAAGATTTTGGCTGAGTGAAAATTTCTTCTATCTTTTACAAACAAAGAAAAATCAGGATTCCCGTACAAAGCATAATTTGCCCAAGTTAAGTCGTTTGCATGATAATTTCGTCTTGCAAACTCTTTGGATAAATACAAGGACTCACCCACAGATTTATCAGAAAACAAAAAGGTATAAAACCTGACGGTAAAATCAATGGTTCGTTCGTTATCTAAAATTTCCCAATTGGTTCCAACAAATGTTTTAATTCCAGCAGTTAAAAAAGCACCCGCATATTGATTCAAAATATTCGGATTTAACTTTTTACCAGCAGACTTTGCAGACATACAAGAGTTAGAAAATACTAAATCAGTATCAATTCCTGTTGATTTGATTTCACGTGCTTTTAAAACCTTCCCGTCTGACAACAACCAACCATTTTCTAATGAGTCATCTGAAAAATGTAGGTGCCCCGAATAATGAATGATATGTTTATCTTTGATAAGAGAGAGTAACTTTAGTTTGGTGACTTGTTTTCCACCAATGAACTCGAGTTCCAACAAATGTGTGGGAACTTTTTGGCTTAGAACAGAAAACAATACCTCACCTTCTTTTTGAGCGTGGGGAAGATCCTCTGTAGGATCGGCAATGATGAGCATCTTAATCTTTCGATTTTCATGGTGAGTGGGACGATGTAATCCACCACGAATTGTTTTTCCAATTCTAAATTTGTCGGAAAGAAAACTAGCACCATCATGCAGAAGTTCCCAAGGAATGAGAGCAAGAGCTGGGTCTATATTGAAATGAATGCTATGTTTGGTTGTGTTTTTTAATTTTTCAATGATGGATGCAGGAAAAAACTGTTGGTAAAAAGTTTCGCCAAGTACTTTTAAATCTTGGAGAATGTCAGCATTGAGAATCTGGTTTGAATTAGAAAGTACTGATTGAGAAACATGGACCAGTCTCTCTACTTCTCCCAAGTATTCAAAAATTAGATCATCATCTAACGTGGATTGGATATGTGACTCTTCTACAGGAAGATTATCTTCTAAAACATTGAAGATATTAACGTTACCAACTCTGTCGATGATTAGGGAGAGCATGCTCCCATGAACTTATCCAACAAGGATAGACAAGTCAAACGATTTTGATTGGCCTGGACCTACAAACTCAATGGTGTAACCACCTGGGACTAACCCGGAAAAGCTGGCGCTGCCTTCTAAATTAATTTTACTAGAAAGAATGAACCGCCCCTCTCGACGTAAGTTGACTTGTTGGAAGGCAGGAGTTCCCTCGGCTTTCACAGAAAGGTAAACTTCACCTTGGTTTTCTTTTACGATTTGGTAATAGAACTTTTGGTTTTGGCTGGTGGTTTCCTCAAAGATCACAGAGTTTGCTTCTCCGGACCGAACCTCTGCCGATGCCGAACGCATCGAAGGAGCAAATTCAAAACTCTCTTTGATTTGCAGACTTTCCACAAGGCTATCAATCACACGAACTCCTGTCTGTGTGAGTCGAACGATGAGGCTGTCTTTTTTTTCTGGAAGGACTAGATTCTTACGAGTGTATTCTTTTAAAAATTCAGGGAGAGGGAGAGGAGATTTTCCCATTGTCAGTTCCGCTTTGGCAAGGTCCCAAGACTCAGCAAACGGATGGTTTTCCACTAGTTCTTGGCGCATATTGGCGAAGAAAGCCTCTTCACAGGACCAAAATGCATCCCACAAATCAGGATGATTTTGCAACTCACCCTCACTCGGAAACTCTCCTCGTATAAAGATTTCTCTAGCCAGCTCCATCGTCTCTACGTTAAAACCCTGATCTTCCATGTCAAACTCCACTCTCTTAAAGTATGACGAAGGAAATCAGCCCTCTCCAGCCATCGAATGCATTTTTTTTTGCATTTTTTCGAGAACTCTTAGCAAGGTCACACTGACTCCACCTTCGGAAATCCCTAAGATTCTGGCAATCTCTCTGTACGGCGTCCGGACGAGAAAGTGACCTTTTTGCTTTTTCTCGATTAACTTTTTCCTTTGTTCGTACTTTTTCGCAAGGGCGTGGTCCAAACGTTCTTTATAATATTGTGCTTCTACAGAATCCCCTTGGGCCTTTGATTTTTTCTGTTCTTTTAAATCCAGAATATTCAAATACAGGGATGTGATTTTATCTTCCATTTTTAAGTTTTCTTCTTCACGGCCGGAAAGTTCTTCCCGAAGACGCAAAACTTCAACCCGGATCTCTTCTTCGGAACGATTGGTTTTTTCGGCTACGAAACGAATCTCTTCTGGATCCAGGTGGAGGTAATAAACAAAGGATAATTTGAAAACCACTCGGTTTTCAATTTTGATTGTGGATAGTACGGAATGAAATTGGTCTGATACATCGATTGCTAAGGCCAAAGCTTCTGATCTTTTGTCAGGCTCATCTTCGATCGTACTATATTCTTTTCCTTCCTTATTGACTTTGGAAATCGTTTGGGTTTTGACTTCTCGTTTGGTGCGCTGCCAATCAATGAGTAAATTGCGTAGGACTGAGAAAAACCAGGTTTTAAAGCTAGATTTTCCCACAAAACTTTTGAAACGTTTCCCGGTTTTTAACCTTTCAAATGCATAAATATAATAATCAGATGCATCATCTTCACTTAGGTGGAAAACACGGATGGGAAAATTGTAAATATCTTGCGAATAGATATCAAAAAATGTTTGGAGAGATTTTTCGTCCCCACCACCGCAGGCTTTGACAATCTCTAAAATTTCTTCGTTGGTATAAGAAGTCTGTTTCATTATCTACTTTCCTAAAAAGGAACCTGCCAGGAGACTTCTCTAAACATGAGAAGTATTGTTGTAGTATTGAGTCTCTTGGCAAGTTTTATTTTCGCAGAGGAACCCATCTCTGATATAAAACCCGAGTTTGTTTGGCCAATCCAGGGTTTGGAATTGCCTGGTCTCATCACGAGCACCTTTGGTGAGTCCCGAAAAGACCATTTTCACAATGGATTGGACATTTCTTCAGTTTTACAACCTGTCAAAAGTATGAGCCAGGGATTCATCCTATACTCCCGTTATGCGGAGGACGACCCATTTGAAGAGGAACGTGGTTCGGGAAATATTGTCTGGATTGCACATAAAAACGGTTATGTGAGCGGGTACTACCATTTAGGTGGGACAAGAAATGAAACGGTTCGGACAGGCAAACAGGTCTCTGCTGGTGATACCATTGGAATTTCAGGAAATACTGGACATTCCACCGGAGGCCACCTACACTTTGTTTTGGGAAAGGATTATGGAAAAACTCTGCTCGATCCCCTGACCTACTTACCTCCAGTGGAAGACACAATGCCTCCACAGATTGCCAATCTCTTCATCCATGTAGGAGAAAATTACACCAATCTCAACGATGGTGACAATATCAATGTGTCCAAAGCTTTTCCTCTTACCGTCAGTATCCTAGATGGGGGAATCAAAAATAGCCAAAGAAGAGGAATCAAAGAAGTAAAATTTCTTTTTAATGGGGAGGCTTATAAACAAGCAAACTTCGAATCCCTACGTTTTGAAGAAGGAAAATGGAAAACCAAAGAGGGACATAGTTTTGATGATTTGTTTTTTAAGGATCGTTATTTGGTAGGTGTTCTCAATCTAAAGGCAGGCGAAAATACCATCAAAGTACAAACAAAAGATTTTAGCGGACAAAACTCTGAACGAAGTTTCAGCATCAACATAACAAGAATTAGCGGAGGAAATTAAACCCTCCGCCAAGGAATATCTAACAGCTAAATTTTGTTTATCTTAGTTGTTAGAATACAAAGCTGAAATCTCCGCTTTGTATTTATCCGTGATCACATGTCTTTTTAAAGAAAGTTTTGCCGTCAGTTCATCACCTACTTCAAAAGGTTTTGGCAAAACTACAAGACCTACAACTCTTTCAAAGGATTTGAATCCAGTTTGTGCATTCACTTTAGCTTTGATTTCAGTTTCTATTTTCTGAATGACTTCTTTTTGTTTCCAAAATTCTCCCGTAACTGGTTCTTCAAATCTAGAGATATTTGGGTATACTAAGACACTCAAATACTTTTGGTCTTGTCCCACAACCATACACTGATCGATCCATTCCGATTCTAAAATTTTTGACTCAATAGGAACCGGCTCCACATTTTCACCACCTAACAAAACTATGGTTTCTTTAGAACGTCCCACAATTCGTAAATTATGATTTGCTGTAAAAATTCCTAAGTCACCAGTATTCAACCATCCATCGACCAAAACTTTATTTGTGGCATCTGGATTTTTATAATAACCAGCCATTACTTGTTTGCCCTTTACATGGATTTCACCTTTTCTTCCAAATACAAATTTTCCAACTTCAGTATCTAAAAAAACTTCTCCTGTATGAAGGTCCACAAGACGTAAATTGGTTTTTGGGAAAATACGACCCACAGAACCTGGAATGATTTCTTCAAAGGTTCGCATTGCAAGGACAGGTGCCGTTTCTGTCATTCCATACCCTTCTAAAACAGGGATACCGATGGTGTTAAAAAATTCATCCACATGGTATGGCAATGCTCCCCCACCGGAACAAGATCCGCGAAGTTCCCCTCCCGTTGCTTTTCTAATTTTTGATAAAACTAAAAAATCAAAAAAGAGATGAGGTATACTCACTAAAAAAAATCGATACAGATGATAAACAAAACGAATAGACTGTTTCCAAAACACAACTGGATGAATGTCTAAAACGTTTCCTGTGATGACTTGTCTCGAAAGAAAAAATCTTTTGGCAAAAAACATCGCAAGTTGGAACATCTTTTGTTTTACAGGTGATGACTTGGCAAGTGTTCCAAGGATTCCTGAATATATACTTTCCCATAACCTTGGAGCAGAGGCCATAAAATGAGGTTTTACAAATCGCAAGTCTTCCTTTAATGTACGAACGCTACTATAATAAGTACAAGCACCGTAATACAAACTAAAGATTTCAAAAATTCTTTCGAAGATATGCCAAATTGGCAAAATCGATAATGTTCGATCTCCTTTCTGTAAACGAATCGGGAGATTTTGTAATTGGAAGAGGATATTTCCTTGGGTTAACATAACACCTTTCGGAGTACCAGTTGTTCCCGAAGTATAAATCATGGTAAACAAATCGGATTCTTTTATGGTGTTGTTTAAAAAAATTGTGTCCGATGGATCGGCTTTACGAAGTTCTTTTCCTTTCGCAACTAACTCTTGCAAAGTTGATATTTTAATTTTCCTGGAACTGATTTCCTTATTTCCTTCTTTAGGAGGATACATGATTACAATTTCTTTTAGAAATTCCAATTCAGATTCCAATCGAATCACTTTTTTAAATACAACTTCGTTTTCTACAAAAAGTATCTTGGACTCTGAATGATTTAGTATGTACAAAATATCATGTTCTGTTACATCGGAGGCTCTCGGAACATCCACAGCTCCGAGTAGTGTCACTGCAATGCTTGTTTGTATCCACTCGTACGCATTGTCCGCAAAAATAGCCACTTTTTCTCTTTCGGACAAACTACCTTTTAGCCCAAAGGCCAAATCCTTTGCATCGATGAGCAAGTGATCGTAAGTTTTAAACTGATAAACACCGGTGCCCATCCGAGTCGCAAAGGCATTTTTGTTACCGAATTTTGCCGGAAGGTTTAAATAAAAATCAATCATGGTTCGCATTGAATTTCCTCGTTACGAACCAATTCTAATTTAGATTTTTTTTACTGTCGTCTTGGGGAATTCTTTGAGACTAAAAAAATGGAATGGATTTACGTTAGTTTTGATTGTTTTCGAAACTCGGAAGGGGTAGAACCTACAGTTTCCAAAAAAACTCGATTGAATGTAGATTTAGAATTAAAACCAACCGAATCGGCAATGGAAAGAATCGATCTTTCTTCCGATTCCAATAACAAATGTTTTGCTTCATCGATCCTATATTGGTTGATGTATTGGTAAAATCCAAACCCATAACGTTTATGAAAGTATTCAGAAAGTTGACCAGGTTTGACTTCTGCCATCTCTGCTAGTTTGGAAAGACTCAAGTCTTCATCACAAAACACTTTTTCTCTCATCAATTCATACAATCTTTGGTCGATGGTTTCTAACTGAACAGATACCAATTTAGATTTTTCATATTTATTTCTTTGGATACTATCTCGAACATCAGAAACAAACGGTGCCCAAAGTTCTCGAGTAAAATAATAAAAGTACATAAGAACAGGTAAAAGATAAGCACTGAGTTTACGAAAAAAAGGAATTTGAAATGTAAATCCAATACTTCCGAGTAACAAATCAATCCAGATCAATAGAATGAATATTAGAGAATAAATTGCTTTTTTTGTAAAAAAAACAGACAATCGTACATTCGGAATCCATTCTTTCAAAAGAAACAATCCTACCGAAAGTAAGATAGAAAGTTTAATACCAAAGTTTAAGCCAACCACCACCGACCCATATTCTGTTTTGGTCATTTGTTCCAAAACATCTAACTGGTAAGAATCTGACCCGAAATAAAAAGGAAACAAAAGTAGAACTGAAACAAAAGCAGGAAGAAAATGATAAATTTTGATTTGGATCGGTTTTTCCAAAAACAAATATTCTAAATAAAAATAAAGTAATGTTGAGGATAGAAATACAAACGGGATATGAACAAGTGCAATGATTGGGAGGTATTTATAAAATCCGGTGAACATAAAAGCACCGGTAAGTAACCAAAGACCTGTGGAAAATAAAATAAAAGACCAAACAAATCCTGAAAGATTTCTGTTTCGAATTAAATTGGATAATGACCAAATCAAACAAAACACGGACCCTGATCCCATCCAAAGAAACTCAAATAAAAGATTTAAGGATACAGATCCAGTCTCCACAAAATTTTATCCGTATACTCGTACTTCTTCGCCAACTGTATAACGGACCGTTCCCTTCCCCAATATATCTGTTAACATCTTCATTAGGTCGGGAGTGATATCAATGGAGAAATGGTCATGGGCACGGATGACTTTTTTTTCATCTCCATTTCCAACCAAATGAAAGAACACGGAAGAAGCACCACGATGAACAGAAAGAACATCTTGCAATTTCAAAATGACATCTCTATTTTTTTCTTCCGTCATATTGATGGTTAGATGGAGAGTTTTTTCCATTTTCTTTTCGATAGTAACGGAATTTAGTTCTTCGAGTTTGTTGACAATGATCTGACCTTTTAACTCTGATTCGTCGGCATCGAGTCGTTCTAAAATTCCGCGGATAAAAACAGTATTATCTTCTGTGAATAGATGTTTGAATTCTGCATAAGTTTTAGGAAAGGCAACACATTCTATTTCACCTGTTTGGTCTTCCAACATAAAGTTCACAAACTCTTCTTTTTTCTTTGTGAGTTTGACTACTTTTTTGGAAAGAACTCCTGCAATTTCTACCTTAGATTTAGGTCGAACCTCTTCTAAGTTTTCGATGGTTGTTGGTTTTAATGTTTTTAATTGTTCTGTAAATTTATCAAGGGGATGTCCAGAAAGATAAAGACCTGTAGTTTCTTTTTCCCTTCTTAGTAATTCATCCCCATTCCATTCGATTCCATCTTTTGGTAAATTGAGATTTTCTTCTCCACCACCATTAGCACCGCCAAACAAAGAAAATTGACCTTCTTTTTCTTCCGCCTGCTTTTTGTTAGCGTAAGTGAGAATCATATCAGTGGATTCAAAAATTGTTTTTCTTGTGTATCCAAAAGAATCGAAGGCACCACCTTGAGCAAGGGACTCGAGAACTTTTTTGTTAGCAAGTCTTGTATCCAATTTTTTGGTGAAGTCACCAAGTTGTTTGTACCCACCGATGGATTTTCGATTGGAAATGATATTTTCAGCGGCAAGTTCTCCCACACCTTTGATAGAAGACAAACCAAATCTTACAGTTTTATCATCAGTAATTTCAAAAGAGATTCCTGATTCTTTGATATCAGGGCCTAAAATACGAATCCCCATTTCTTTAGCATTGTTGATGTATTTCACAACATCGGTGATTTTGGAATGATCACCTGATAATAAAGCTGTTAAGTATTCGATGGAATAGTTGGCTTTTAAAAAAGCAGTTTGGTAAGTAACGAAGGCATAAGCCACTGAGTGTGATTTATTAAATCCATACTCACCAAATTTTTCTAATTGTTCAAAAAGTTCGATTGCAAGTTTTTCGTTGATCTTTTTTTCGATCGCACCTTTTACAAACTTCTCTTTTAATGCTGGAAGTTTAGATTTGTCTTTTTTGGCCATCGCCTTACGAAGAACATCCGAATCTCCGACAGAGTATCCACCCATGATTCGTGAAATGCCCATTACCTGTTCTTGGTACACAACAACTCCGTAGGTTTCGCCCAAAACTTCAGCCAAACTTTCATGTGGGAAAACAACTTTCTTTTTCCCGTTTTTACGATCTAAGTAGTCATCCAACATCCCCGATCCCATTGGACCAGGACGATATAACGCAAGTAAGGCGGCAATCTCCTCAAATTTTTGCACTTGTGCTTTGGCAAAAAGATCACGAATTCCGGAAGAAGAATCCAACTGGAATATCCCAAGGACATTTGCCTTTCGTAACAAACTAAATGTAGCAGGATCATCGAGCGGAATTTTATCTAAATCAAGTAAGATCCCATGACGCTTTTCGATGAGTTTTGTGGCGTGATGGATGGTGGTTAAGTTTTTTAAACCTAAGATATCCATTTTGATCAGTCCCACTTGTTCCGACATGTTTTTGTCGTATTGAGTGACAATAGAACGGCCATCTCTCCCAGGTTCACTGACCGTGGACAAAGGAACAATTTCTTCCAGAGCTGTTGGTGCAATGACAACACCTGCGGCGTGTCTTCCCACCTGACGGTAGTTACCCTCTAATTTCTGAGCAATATAAAAAACTTTTTTGTTTAGATCCGATTTTTCAGCGATGTCACGTAAATCTTTTGAAGTATCAACGGCTTCTTGGATGGTAATTCCCAGTTTTTTTGGGAAAAGTTTACTCATCTCGTTTACTTCTGAAAATGGAACATTGAATACGCGAGCCACGTCTTTGATCGCCGCTTTAGCAGCAAGAGATCCAAAGGTGATGATTTGTCCCACGCGGTTCTCACCATACCGGTGTTTGATGTAATTGATAACTTCTTCTCGTCTTTCTACGCAAAAATCCGTATCAATATCGGGCATGTCCTTTCTGTCGGGGTTAAGAAACCTTTCAAAAAGTAAGTTATAACGAATGGGGTCTACGTTCGTAATTCCAAGTGCAAATGCAATGATTGATCCTGCTGCTGAACCTCGCCCTGGGCCCACTGGAATTCCTGCTCTTCTAGCAAAATTTATATAATCCTGAACAATGAGAAAGTATCCGGCGAAATGCATATTTCGAATCGTCTGCATCTCATACTCTGTTCTTTCACGCACAATAGGAGTGATCTCTTGGTACTTTTCTTTGATTCCTTCCCAAACTAATTTTTCTAAATAACTATCGGTATCAAAACCAGCAGGCACTTCAAACGGAGGTAATAATGGATTCCCAAATTGAAAGTTAAGTGAACATTTATCGCGAATGGCTAAGGTATTATAAAATGCATCCTTATGATCGGGAAAAATACCCATCATTTCAGCGGGAGATTTTACATAAAAATTATCATTAAACCCAAATCGCATTTCATCATCGATGTTTTTACGCATACCGATGCGAAGTAAGATGTCTTGTGCTTCTCTATCATCTTTTGTTAAAAAGTGAGAGTCATTGGTAAGAACCAGTGGAATTCCAGTTCGTTTGGAAAATCCCATCACTGCTTCAGCAACAGTTCGTTGTTCTGGAATTCCATGGTCTTGGATTTCTAAATAAAAATCTTCTTTGCGAAAAATTTCATGTAACCGACCAGCTAACGCATACGCTTTGTCTTCTTTGCCTTCTAAGATCTTTCGGTTGACCTCTCCCGCAAGACAAGCAGTCAAACAAACAAGGCCTTCACTATGTCGTTCTAATAAATCGTAATCGATCCTTGGTTTGCGATAAAAACCTTCCGTAAAGGATCGACTTGCCAGTTTGATGATATTTCTGTACCCTGTTTCGTTTTTACAAAGTAAAATGATGTGATATGCACCACCGTCTGCAATTTCATCTAATTCAGTTTCGGCACTTCGGGAAGGAGTTACATAAAACTCACATCCAATGATGGGTTTGACATCGTGTTTGACAGCCTCTTTGTAGAATTCAATGGCCCCATACATGTTTCCGTGGTCTGTGATGGCGACAGAACTCATCCCAAGTTCCTTCACACGTTTCATGAGATCGTTGATTCGTATGGCTCCATCGAGCATGGAATAGGTAGTGTGCAAATGAAGGTGGGCGAAATCTTCCATGGCTTGGTGACATAGTAACTCCGACGGCTTCCTACGTAAAGCGCCCCAAGGGCAGAATTTCGGATTTTTTTCGGCCCAAATAGCCAAATCCTAAACCTCCCTGTCCCGTCCAAGTCCAAAAACGATGGAAGCCGATCCTGGTCCTTTTAGACTGGTTTTGTTTATGTCACCATTTTCCCTACCCTCCATTTCTCCCGTAACTGATGTTTTGCGAACTTCCATCCGCAGTAAAATAGACAATAAAACCAAACCCTTGGGTTCCCTTGGTGATTTGGAAACCCTGGCCATGTTACTAGCAGAAATCCAAAATACATTATCCCCTGAGTTAAAAAACCCCAAACTCATTCTGTTTGCAGGTGACCATGGGATTACGGAAGAACCAGTTTCTTTGTATCCAAAAGATGTCACATGGCAGATGGTTCTAAACTTTTTATCAGGTGGAGCTTGCGCCAACGTCTTCGCCAAACACAGTCATATCGACGTGGAAGTGGTTGATGCAGGAGTAGACCATGATTGGGAAGAGAATACTCCGAAACTCATCCAAAGAAAGATCAGAAAAGGGACTTCCAATTTTTTAAAACAAGAAGCAATGTCGATGGAAGAGGCAAAAGAAACCATATTAAGCGGTATCGAACTTCTCTCAGAAAAACAATATGAATCCACCAATATATTTTTATTTGGTGAAATGGGAATTGGGAATACATCTGCAGCATCTCTTATTCTATCTCATCTAACAGACATTCCACTTAGAAAACTTGTTGGAAGGGGAACAGGTCTCAATAATAGCGGAAAAGAAAACAAATTCAAAATCCTTACAGAAGCATACCAAAGAACAGGAAAACTAAAAGATCCTATCGAAATACTTTCTGAATTTGGCGGATTCGAAATTGGAATGATGGCTGGAGCAATGATTGGAGCCGCAGCACAAAGAAAAACATTTGTAGTGGATGGATTCATTTCCACTGCAGCCTTCGCAATCGCCTTTGCACTCAATCCGACAGTAAAATCTTATGCGATTTTTTCGCATTTGTCGGAAGAAGAAGGTCATACAATTGTTTTAGAACATTGGAAAATAAAACCTCTCCTTCGACTCAACCTTCGTTTAGGAGAGGGAAGTGGTGCTTTGGCTGCTTATCCACTAATTGAACTGAGTGTCAAATTTTTGAATGAAATGGCATCCTTTGCTGATGCTGGTGTAAGTAATACGGATTCTAAATAAACGTAATATGAATTGGATTGTTTCAGAGATTCGCCTATTCTTTGTTTGTTTATCTTTTCTTTCTCGGATTCCTGCACCCCGCTGGATTGGGTTCCAAGAAGAATGGTTACACAAATCGATTAAATATTCTCCTTTTGTGGGTATCCTGCTCGGAACCTTACAGTGGATTATCTTTACTGTTTTTCAAATGTTTTTGGGACCCGCGATCGCATTTGTGATCTCCGTTGGATTTTTGTTAATCTTAACTGGGGCATTTCATGAAGATGGATTTTCTGATTTTTGTGATGGAATCGGCGGCGGATGGAAACGAGAAGATATCCTGAGAATCATGAAAGATAGTCGCGTCGGGAGTTTTGGTGCAGCAGGAATTTCTCTTTTACTTTTACTTAAAATCTTAGGTGCATCCGAATCACTGAAAACGACAGGATTTAGTTGGAATCTTTTTTCTATTGAAAGGACATACCAACTAATATCCGTTTATCTATATTTTGTGACAGCACATAGTTTGAGTCGTTTTTTTTCAGTTCTGATGATGAAATTGTTACCTTATGCCAAAGAAGAAGGGTATGCAAAACCAATGGCCAAGGAAATTACCTGGCCTCAAACTTTATTTGCAAGCCTTGCAGGTCTTCTTCCCTATATTTTTCTAGTTAACCTTCATCCCAAATTTTCACTGAGTTTGGTTTTGATCCTTCCTAGTTTGTATTATATGTATACATTAATGAAACGTTGGATTGGTGGATTTACCGGAGATTGTTTGGGAGCAGTCCAACAAGTAGCAGAAACTTGTCTTTGGGTTTCGGGAGTATTGATTTGGACCTATATTTAATTCGCCATCCGGAAACCATCGCACCCAAAGGAACTTGTTATGGCCGCACTGACTTCCCTCTCAAATACCCTGTGGAAGATACGGCCGACTCTACCTTTCCACATTTGCCTGCTAGATTTGATTTTTTTCTTTCGAGTCCTGCGCCAAGAGCATTAAAACTTTCTTCTGCTTTATTAACCAAATACAATCGAACACAAGTGGAACATTCCAAAATACCAACTGACGAACGTTTGTGGGAAATGAACTTCGGAGACTGGGATGGAAAACTTTGGGAAGAAATCCCAAGAAAAGAAACCATCCCATGGATGAAAGACTTCGTAAATGCAAATACTCCAGGAGGAGAAGCCTTTACTGATCTTATCTTACGAATGGATTCTTTTATCAATGATTGGAGAGAAGGTGGAAATTTAAGGAATCATTGGGAAAAAACAAATAACAAATCCTTAAATGCACTGATCGTTGTTTGCCACTCAGGTCCCATTCGCGCCGCTTTATGCAAACAATATGGGACCCCGTATGAAGAAGCCTTCAAATCACCTGTGGACTTTGGATCTGTCCACAAATTAGAGATTAGTTAAACCTTCTTTTTTTCACCAAGTGGTCCTAGTTTTGCTAGGATCAATTCGTTCACAAGTTTCGGATCAGCCTTACCTTTGGTTTCTTTCATCACACCACCAACGATGGCACCGAGCACACGATCTTTTCCGTTTTTCCAACCTTCCACTGATTCAGGTTGAGATTCAATCACACGAATGACAATTTCTTCCAGTGCTTTGTCATCACGAACTACTTTCAAACCTTTCGCTTCGACAATCGTTTCCGGTTGATCCTTGGAGGTTAACATATCTTCAAAGATAGTTTTTGCAATTTTTCCTGTGATCTCACCGGAGTTGATGAGTTTTACAAGTTTACCAATACGCAATGGATCGATCGCAAATTCTTGGATGGAAATGTTTTCTTTGTTGACGATACCAAGAATCTCATCTTTTACCCAGTTAGATGTTTTTTTGGCGTCCCCAGACACGAGTAGAGCTTCTTCAAAATATTCAGCTATCTCGCGTTCGCTGGTGAGTACTTCTGCATCGTAATCAGGAAGACCAAGTTCCGTTTTGTATCTTTCTTTTTTTTGTTTAGGAAGTTCTGGTAAAGTTTTACGGATGTCTTCAATAAACGAATCAGAAATTTGAATGGTAGGAAGATCTGGTTCAGGGAAGTAACGATAATCATGACTCATCTCTTTAGAACGCATCGGAATGGTTTTGAGTAAGGTGGCATCCCAAAGTTTTGTCATTTGGCGGAAAGTTTCTCCACGAGAATACATATCCTTTTGCCATTCTACCTCATAGTCTATCGCTTGTTTTACGGCCTTAAAAGAGTTTAGGTTTTTAATTTCTACACGAGTACGAAATCCTTTTTCTCCCTTAGGTCGAATGGAGACGTTTGCATCACAACGAAGCGAACCTTCTTCCATATTACAATCTGAAACTTGAATGTATCTTAAGATTGTTTTGAGTTCATTCAAATATACATAAGCTTCATCAGAAGAACGCAGATCCGGTTCTGACACGATTTCAATCAAAGGAGTTCCAGCACGGTTGTAATCCACATAAGAACGATTGATAGAAGGATCATGGGAGTGAATTAATTTTCCAGCATCCTCTTCCATATGAATCCTTGTTAGGGGAATGAATTTCGCTTCCGTCTCCCCTTTTAATTTGATATGGATTCCCCCTTGGGTGGCATAGGGTTTATCAAACTGGGAAATTTGGTAACCTTTTGGCAAATCAGGGTAAAAATAATTTTTACGATCAAATTTTGTGAATCTTGTGATTTCACATCCAAGTGCCACACCAGCACGAACCGCCTTTTCCAAAACCACTTCGTTTAACACTGGCAATGTGCCAGGAAGAGCGACACAAAGTGTGGAGATATGAGTGTTTGGGCTACCGCCAAATTCGTTTGTGGCGGTGGAAAAAATTTTTGATAGAGTATTGAGCTGGACGTGGACTTCCAGACCGATGATGACTTCGTATTCCATGGGTTTGGAAACAGGATTTTCCCGGAAAATCAGACTGGCAATTCAATTTCCGGGCGAAATCAATCCAGAGGGTCTGGGGCAGATTGCATCACCAGTTTATATAGGTTTTTTTGTTCCCGAGAGATGCTAATTTCCCCAGTTTGGTGCAGTTTTTTCGTAAACTCGGAAAGTTCTCGCACTCGAGATTCAAAGGCGATCCCAATTTTTTTATCCTCAAGGGCAATGTGAGACAAAAGCCAATTTCTAAGGTCTTGGACCAAATGAAGACCTGCTCGAGGATGCCCCAACTTAAATTCATCGTTTCTTGTTTTGATAAAGTCAATGAATCGTTTATGTTGATTCATATGTTGGACTACATCCGTATATCGAAAGTATCTCATAATTTTATCTTCCACACCGAAATGGTCCTTTGTGTATTCAATAGCGGAAGTTATGACCCTTTGAAACGTATCACTCGAACCATCACCTAACTTTAACGAGTTGTCTAACTCAACAATCATCTTTAAAAGCCAAATGTGTTGTAAATCGATAATAGGAATTCCAGTGGCTAAATTATATGTTTTCCAGATATTTCTTATTTCCTGGATAATATCAATGGATTGTTCATGAAGTGTGATATGGGTTGTATCCACCTGAACAATATTTTGATAAATTAAAAGTTGTTCTTTCGAAATTGGATATTTACCTGATTTTAGAATTTCATTACAGTAAGTTTTTAAATCAACTGCACTTGCTTTGAAAAAATCAGCATAATCGGTATCATCATGTAAGATATGTTGAAACAGCCATTTTTTTAAAATTTGCAAAATGCCTAAAGCGGCCATTTGATTATTTTTTGCTTCGTAATATTTTTCAGTTAACCGTTCTACAAATTTTCTATGGCTACTAACATGTTCAGAAAATTCTGGATAGTTAAAATGTTCGAGAATATCTTCTTCTAAGGCAAAGTGTTCCGAAACATAATCCAAAGCCTTTCGAAAGGAAGAATGAACATCCACTTCAGATCCATCTTTTTCAGATTCAACAATGGTTTCTTCTAACTCTAGAATGATATGAACCAACCACACATGTTGTAGATCGATGATAGGAATTCCAAGATGGAAAGGCTCACTTAACCAAGTGATTCTTAAGGAATCTAAATGCGCGGAAAAATCCTTCTGCATTGTTCCACAGAAATATTCACTCCCTTGGTGTCACGGATTTAGAATCATTTGAGGAATTGATATTTATCAGTAGTTTCGAAAAAAAGTGTATATTGATCATACCATGTAAATTGTGATCAATTTTGTAGCAAATTCAATCGATACACTCCCGAACTTATCCCAGGAGTGTATCTTCATTCAGCGAAATTAGACTAAACGAAAAATTTAGTTGTTAACTTCACCATTAGTCTCACAAAACCAGAGTAAGGTGGATACATCAACTTTGCAATGGATGCCTTAGGAGTTTGTAAAACTGATCTTTCGTGTGAAAAAGTTTTAAACCCAAATTGTCCATGGTAACTACCATGTCCAGAATGGTTCACACCACCAAATGGAAGGTTTGAATTCACGAGATGAAGGATCACATCGTTGATTACAGCTCCACCTGAACTTGTTCTTTTAAGAACATACTTGGATGTACTTCTTTTTTTAGTAAAAATATACAATGCAAGTGGTTTTGGTCTTTCATTGATGATATGGATGGCTTCGTCCAAAGTTTTGTAAGTGATGATTGGTAAAAGTGGTCCAAAAATTTCATCTTCCATAATACGAGCATCTAAAGAGACATTCGTGAGGATGGTTGGTGAAATAAAATTATCCGAACTTCTTACTTCTCCGCCATAAGCAATTTTTGCCCCTTTTTTGACTGCATCATCTACATAAGAGGATACTCTACCAAAGTTTTTTGCATTCACAATACGGCAAAAGTCAGGGCTTGCTGTAAAATTTTCTGGTTTGGATTTAAAGAAACTTTCTGTGGTTTCTTTTGCATTTTTAACAAACTCTTCCACTTTCGATTCAGGGATCAAAAGGTAATCCGGAGCCACACAAGTTTGGCCTGCGTTTAAAAATTTTCCCCACATAATTCTTTCTGCAGCAACTTTTAAATCAGCGTCTTCTGCAACAATCGAAGGAGATTTACCACCTAACTCAAGAGTTACGCTGGTTAAGTGTTTTGCAGCAGCTGCCATTACAATTTTACCAACTGGCGTGGAACCAGTAAAAAAGATATGGTCAAAAGGCACTTCGAGTAAAGCAGTTGCAACTGCAACATCACCTTCAAAAACGGCCACTTCATCTTCTGCAAATATTTCACTTAACATTGCTTTGATGACATCCGCAGTATGTGGTGTAAATTCAGAAGGTTTCAACATGATTGTGTTTCCAGCTGCAATCGCTGCTGCGAGAGGTGCAATCGCAAGATGGAACGGATAATTCCAAGGAGCAATGATAAGACAAACTCCCTTTGGTTCATAAACGATACGACTTGTGGCACCAAGTAAAGTTGGCGGAGTCATTACGTTTTTTGGGCGCATCCAATGTTTTACATGGCGGATGGCATCATTGATTTCTGCAATGGTAGGTAAAATTTCAGTGATGTCCACTTCTCCGGCAGATTTTCTAAAATCGGAATGGAGAGCGATTTGGATTTCTTTTTGGTATTTAAGGACTGCGTTTTTTAATTTTTTTAATTTAAGGATCCGAGTTTTGAAATTGGACAAACGAAGTTCCAAAGTCTTTTTCTTTTGTGCTTGGAAAATACGATCAATGTCAGAGGGAGTAAAACTTTTTGTTTGGATCACAGCCTTTCCAGAATTTGAGGTTTGAGTGAGAGTGGCTTGGGTCATGGGAATCTCCGTATTACTGACTCTCGTTCATTTAGAGAGGAAGTTCAAGAACTTTTTCGGAAACCGGGGCGAATCTATGTCTTTTTTATGCCAAAAACCCTTTTCCAAACCCTGGGGGAGGACCGTTTTGTGCATAGATTTCTGTTCTTTCTAAGTATAATTTGGCAGCTTTGTCAGAAGGATCGATATCACAAACTTCCCGAAACCCTTTCCCAGCTTTTTCAAATTCCCCATCCCAAAACAAATTAACACTGTCCTCAAACTGATCTTTCGTTTTTAACTTCAATCCGAAAGATTCTTCCACACCTTCCACCAATACTTGCGCAATCCCAATTAACTTTTGTTTGGCTGGTATTTTCAAAAAATCCAATAATCGATGTGGGTAGGAATCAGGATGTTCTAACTCAAGAAGTGCATCCAAACTAATAATGATTTTTGCCCCATATTTTTTGGTCATTGATTCCAAAGAATTGGCAACACCCATGGAGTCTGATAATACAGCAGACTCGATTCTTTGTTCTTCACCAATAATACCGAGCATCAATTCACCAAAATGTATCCCAACTCCAATTTGTATGCCAGAAACACGATGAGACATTGATTCGTTATTCCACTTTGCAACTGTTTTGTGCATTTCAATTGCAGCAGACAAGGCATCTTCTGGTTTTCTTTCAAACAAAGCAAAAATAGCATCCCCAACATACTTCTCAATAAACCCGTTATGGGAGCGAATGGTTGGCCCCACTTGTCTCAAATAATCGTTGAGAAATAAAAATGTCTCTTCTGGACTCAAAGATTCTGAAATTGCGGTAAAATTTCGAATGTCAGAAGATAATACTGACATTTGTTTTACGATAAAATCCCCGCGTTTGACTCTTGAATTAGAAACCTTTGAAAACAATTGAATGAGTCGCAAGGGAACAAATTTCGCATACACCTTGTTTGATGCTTCAAGACGATTATTGACTTCAATCAATTCTGTTGTCAAAGTATCCATTGAAGAATAAAACCTAGCATTTCTTCTCGCAAGGAGAATGCTCTGAAATAAAAAGAAAACAAACAATGAAAATGGCATCAATGGTTGAGACTGAAACCAGTAATTCCCTGCCATCAAATCATGTGTTGAACCAATCATAAGTAGTAATGATCCATAAAATACCAAACTACTATCTTTTTTTCTCTGTTTATAAATCTTCAAAATTACATAAAAAGAACAAATACTAAAAAACAGGATTAATACTTGCGAAAAAATATTGGTTTTTGTAAATAGTTTAGCATCTGTTAACACAACAAAAGAAACAAAACAAGCCGTGATACTCCAACAAGAATACAACATCCACTTTGGCACTTCGGATCTACCAGGGAACAAACTCTTTAGATAACCTAAGAAAAAACATACAAGAAGAGGAGCAGAAGTATAATCCAAAACCTGCATCCAATGCCAAGAAAAATCAGGAATTGCATAAACAATATAATAGTTATCAAGAACTACTAAACGAAGGCCAGTAAACGAACAAAACAACGCAAAGTATAGAGAACTTTTTTCCTCTCTTCTAAACAAAAACACTGTTAGCTGGTATAATGCCATCGTTAACATCGCACCAAAAACAAAAACCTCTCCTGCAGAATAAATAAGCGACTGATTTTGAATGACTTCCTTTGTCCCAATTTCAATTGGTTTTCTATATCCACCACGCGCATGATGAAAATTACTCACCACATAAAGTATTTCTTGTTCAAAACCTTCTGGTTGAAAAGATACATATTGGATTTGGTATTTTGGAACCGCACTTAACTCGTCAGTTCCCACCTTTCCTGAACTTGCAATTTTTTGCCGATTGACATATAACTCATAAGAACTAGTCGCAGGTTGCACCCGAAGGTAATATCGAATGTTGGGATCGGGAACTTTTAGTGTTAGGCGAAATACTGCATAACCATCTCCGCCTTCACCTTCTGGTCTATAGGAATTCCAAGACGAGGGAACTTTCACATAGGTTTTATTAGTTTCTTTTATTTTTTCAAATAAACTTTCCCCAAAAATCTCTCCCCAATAAAATTCCCATTCACCACCAGTTGAAAGTTTTTGGTTGTTCTTAATTGCTTCAAGAGGAAGTTCCAAATATCCTTTTTGTGCTTCTTGCGAAGATCCAAAATGGCAAGAGGATAACAAAACGACTGGTATAAAAAATACAAAAAGGATTTGGATTTGTTTTTTTATTTTTCCCATTCGGAAATCCCTTCCCAATCTTCACCGACACCTGCTGCTTGGTAGTATTCACATCTTTCAATATAAATCTGTGCTGCCAAATCTTCTGGATTGTTTGCAAACACCTCGCGAAATCCTTCTAATGCTGAAACAAATTCGGCACGTTCATAATCAAAAATTGCTGCTTCAAATCTTTCTTTATTTTCAATTTTTTTATTAGAGATATCATCGATGCCCGAAATTAATACCTCTGCTATCATTACAGATTCTTGTTTTCCTTTGACCCGAACAAAATCCAAAATTCGATAAGGAATTGTATCTAAATCTTCATGCATCATAAGTGAAGTTAAACTTACAAGAATTCTTGCACCGTATTTTTTTGTTAAACCTTGAATGCGACTCGCAAGATTAACTGTGTCAGAAATAACAGTCGACTCAAATCTTTTCTCTTCCCCCAAAATCCCAAGCATGGTGTCACCAGAATGAATTCCTATCCCTGCATGAAGTGGTAAATATCCCAACGAACGCCTACGTTCATTGTATTTTTCTAATTCCCATTGGATGTCTTCTGCTGCTTTGATGGAATCTTGAATCCCGCCATCAAACAATGCCATAATCGCACTTCCAATATACTTATCGATAAATCCATTGTTTTTACGAACGCAAGGTCCAATCCTACCTAAATAAGAATTTGTAAATAACATTCGGTTTTCAAGTGAAATGGAATATATGATATCCCAAAACTCCCAAATGTCTGCGAACAAAATGGTCATTTCCCTTTCGCTACTATCACCTAACTGAACTTCCTCGATACTTTCCTTTCCCAAATGAGTCAAAAAGTCACGAGGAATAAATTTTGCATAAAGTCGATTTGTTAAGATAAACTGTTCATTAATAGTTTCGAATTCTTCTTTTAATAATACTTTTTTATGGAAGTTTCTTGCCGTACGAAGTGTAACAATCGTGGATTGAACACCAAAAAATAAAAATACAGCAATTTGAGATAGTGTTGATTCTCCTTCCCCACGATAAGCAAGAAAAACATCATAAACGAACCCAACAAACAGCACCAAATATCCTAAAAAGAAAATTCCTGATTCAGGCAACCCTCTTACCATCATTTGGTACAATCGAATTCCTAAAAACAGAGCATAAACAAGTCCTAATACCTGAAAGACAAGTTCAAACTGAGTATAAACTTCCGGTTTAATGATTAAACCATAGACTAACATAAACTGTACGTAAGCACTGAAATAAAGAATCAACTTTGTATCGATAAATCTAGGGAAAAGTCCATCAACAAACCACAAAAATAAAATTCCTAAAACAAATACAGATGCATAGTCAACATAAATCACTAGTTCCCAGGGAATATTTGGGAATACAGCATAAATTGTTTTACTACCAATAAAAGGAATTCTTGCAGCAAAAACTAAACAGAAGAATCCAAAGTAAAATGCTTCTCTTTGTTTGTTTCGATAGAAAAATAAAATAAAATGATACAAACCAAACATAAATATAGCGCCTGTTAACGCCAAATCAATCGTACTTTGTGCTAGAATATAATTTTGAACACTTTCTGCAAGGCCGAAGATTGGTGCATTGGGGAGGCCACCTTCTTTGTGATGGAAATTACTGACTTCAATTCGAATCTGAAGATGATCTTCTGCACCAATAGTAAAACTTTGCCCTTGGGCACTTGGAATGGTTGTTTCTTTTGTTTTGCCAGGGACTCCCGACACCAAACTTCTGTTACCTGCCAATAACCGAAATGAAGTGCGAACCTCAGGCAAATAAACCGAATAAATTTGATTTTCTTTGGGAAGATGAATGTCCAACACATAGGTGCCATATCCCTTCCCATCCTTGATCTCCGAATGCAAAGGAACTTGGTTCCAAAGAGCTGGAACGGGAAGGTAAATTGAGGAAGGAGCACCTTCAGGAACATTGAATTGTCCTGGATAAAATTTCCAGTCTCCGTGAAGTGCGATCGCGACTCCTGATTCAAATGAAACATTTCTTAAATCCAATTCACCCGATTGAATTTTCGGCGAAGGAGCCACCATACGACAGGCCGTTGACAAAAGCGCAATGGAAAGATAGATTATTGTATGGCGGGTCATCCCTAACCTTCAGAGACTTGGAGGACAAGAATTTGGAAAGGAAGTTTTCGAATTAAAAAAAATAATATTTTTTGGTTTGTACGACTGTCCCATTCAGTTATTATGTCACCTAAATGAAAACTCCATCCGGATCCAACAAAGCCGCCCTTGCCTACCAAATCCTCGGCCGCTATTTACCGGATGAAGTGTTCGCCCATTTGAGTGATGATGAAATCGAATCACTCCTCATCAAGGTGGAGACCAACCCTTCCCCAACCCGAGGCCAAGAAAAAGACATCCTCCTTTCCTTTACCCAATTCCTTCAAAAAAACCAGAAACAAACAAAGGGAAAAAATACAAATCATGGGTACCCCACCAAATCCATGGGGAAATATGCGAACGACGATAATTCTCCGGAAAAGAAGGAGAAAATTGGCCCTAAGTTCGGAAATTCCCCTTTAGTTGATGGCGGTTATACGAATAGCGAACATAATCCCCGAAATTTGGGGGGAACTGATGGGAAATACTCGCATAACGAAGATCCAGATTCAAATGAATTGTATTCTCTCCTCCAAGAAATCCTAAAAGAAGAAGAATCTAAGTCGAACGCACCCCTTTGGCCGGAACTTCCCAAATATTCTCTGGAAATGCTCCGCCACCTGACCATGGACGAATCGTCAGAGGTTGTAGCAAGGGTTCTTAGTTTTTCAGATCCGGAGACGGCTTCTGAAGTCCTATCCGAATACCCAGAAAACCATCGGGAAGATGTCATTTTGGCTCTTTCCGAAATTGACTACCATTCGGACAGAGAAAGGGACCAATTAGAGCGGTTTCTTCGGTTCAAAATGGAACTGATCGAGAAAAAAATGCCGGTTTCGAAGATCCGTAGCCGGAAGGCAAAAACGGCCGGCGAAATTCTGACTAGACTTCCTTTTTTGCCTTCTCAAAATTTAATTGAACGAATTCAGAAAAAAAGCCCAGAATATGCCGAAACTATAGTAGAACACTACTTTCGTTTGGAAGACCTCCTTCATTTAGGAAGGACGAGCCTCACTCGGTTCTTTTCTGAAATCCATCCTCTTGTCATAGCTTGTGCTTTGAAAGGAGTGGAGACGGATTTTCGCGACCAAGTTTATTCCAATTTGGAATCTTGGCTTGTGAAAGAAATAAAGATCGAATGGGATTCGTTAGGTCCTGTCTCTTTAGCAGAAATCGAAGAAGCCCAAAAGGGAATCTTAGATAGATTGCGAGAGGCAATGGATGAGGGCAAAGTGAAACTCTGGAGATTGAAGTAAGTATATGGCAAAACTCGTCTTTAAACCAATCCAAATTGCCGACTTACAAGAAGAAGTTGAGATTCAACTTCCTGATAAGTACAAAAAATTTCATAAAACCGACGAACAAGAAGACTTCGAGATAGACCAAGAAGGGAATATCATTGAACAGTATCAAGGTCCATCGATTGAAGAGATCGAAGCGGAACTCCAAAGGTATCGTCAAGAAACGGAAGAACAAGTTCGTCAATTATTAGAAGACGCAAAAAAACAAGCCAAGGCCATTGAAGAAGAAGGTAGAACCAAAGCCTTCCAAATGGTTCAAGACTCCAAAGAAAAAATCAAACTAGAAGAAGACTCCGGCCGTGCCAAAGCGGAACAAATCTTAGATCGTGCTAAGATGGAAGTCGAACGTATGATCAAAGAAGCCGAAATGAAACAGGCTGAGATCGAACACGAAGCATACCAAAAAGGTTATGATGCTGGCCGTGAAGTAGGATTTAAAAAAGGCCAAGGGGAAGTGAGACGACTCATTGACCGACTAGGAACTATCATCGGTAAGGCGATCGATATCCGCGAAGAAATGATTGCTGCATCTGAAAAACAAATGGTCGAAATGATTCTTGTCATTGCAAGAAAAGTAATCAAAGACGAAATCATTGAGCGTAAAGAAATTGTACTCAATAATATCCGCGAAGCAATGAAACGTATTAAAGATCGTGACCGTATCGACATTCGCGTAAACTTTGCTGACTTGGAACTTACAACTGCTCACAAAGACGAACTCATCAAACTGATGGAATCACTCAGAAAAGTAAACATTTACGAAGATTCACGTGTAGACCGTGGTGGAGTGATCATCGAAACAGATGTGGGAGCAATTGACGCAAGGATTTCTACTCAGCTCAAAGAAATCGAAGAGGCAATTCGAAACGTAGAACCGATATGATTTCGAAAACCCGTATCTACCAACTCGTATTCGGGTTCTCATTCGTTCTTTTTCCAACTGTTTTTAGTTTGGCGGCGGAACCATGTGGAACCATGATCACTTCATTCGAAAGACCGGTTGTTTTAAAAACTGACTGGTTATTTCGCAAAGGAGATAACTTAGATTGGCGAGATGAAACTGTAGAAGAATCTTTCTGGGTCAAACGTTCTGTTCCTGATTATGGAATTTCAAAAACAGAAAATCTAACAGGCTATCACTGGTATCGGTGTTCCTTTTATTTACCTGACAATTATACAACTCCTGTTGAACCAATTGCTATCCAACTTGGTCGCATCCGAGACATTGATGAGTTTTATTTAAATGGAACTCTAATCGATAAAACAGGAACCGTTCTTCCCAAACTAGAAGTTGACTTTCAAAAAATTAGAATATACTCTCTGCCAACTCACCTTCTCAAACCGGGCCTCAACATTATGGCGATCCGTATCTATGCGGCAACAAACCTGAATGGCCTGAAAGAAGCTCCAACAATCGCAAAAGAACGCCTGTTACGCGAAACCGTCTTTTCGAAAGAAGCGTTTGCAATGGTTTGCGGTTATGTATTTATCTTTATGGGAATCTACTTTTTAGTAGGTTCCATTGTCCGCGGGAGAGCTGGTGAAAACTTTTTCTTTGCTTTGTTTTCCATTTTCATGGGAATATATGTTTTAATCCGGACCCAACACAGAGATATTTTATTTGATAGTTTTACTTGGTCTTATGTTGCGGAACTATTAGTCCTCATTTGCCTTCCTGTATTTTTTATCAACTTTATGCACCAATATTTAAAAATGAAACGTAACATAGTTTTATTGGTGTATGAAGTTTTCTTATTTGCATTATTCGTAATTACACTTTTTTTTAGAACTCCAAAAACTTGGATTTTGGTCATTGCACTTTTTAATTATGTTTTGCCAGTGGCAATGGGTCTTGTGATTTATTTGTTTGTAAAGAATGGAAAAGCAAACATAGCAAAGGTAAAATACATCCTCATCGGAATTGCATGTATATTACCTACAATTTTAATCGATAGTCTCTCGGCTTTAGAAATCATTTCTATGCCTGGAACTTTGTATTTAGGATTTTTGATCTTTTTGGTAATGATATCTATCCAACTTTCCAACGACATTGTTTTAGGATTAGAGAACTTTATCGAACAAGAAAAAGAACTCATCCAAATGGAAAGAGTCAAAACTGGTTTTTTAATTAATTTATCCTCTGAATTCAAATCGGGAATGGAAAAAATTAAAAAAGCCATCGACAATATCTCAACAAGTCACGGCAAAACAGCTTTAAAAGAACAAACAAAAGTTTCCCCAAAACAAGCTGCAAAAAAGAAAACTAAAAGCAAAACAGGATCAAAACAAGAACTAGATCCAATCAAACAGGCTGAAGACCATATTGCTTACATGAGTTATATGGTAGAAGAAGCAATGCTTCTTAGAAAGTTAGAGGAAAAAACATACATTCCATTTTATGAAACATTTTCAGTCACAGAATTAATTAGGAATTGTGTATCTAGTGTTGAAAACCATCTAGAACAATATAGAAAAACTACCTCAATTGAAGTAAAACCGAATGATTTAGAGATATATTTTCCAAAGGAATTATTGTTTTGCATATTGAGAAACCTCGTAGAAAATGCTTACCAATACACCGATCAAAAAACAGACATTAGTATTGAATTTTTCAATCGCGATGGTTACCACCAATTGATCGTTATGGATGAAGGTATGGGTCTTAGCCAATTGGAAATGGAAACCATATTTCAAAAATTTGTTCGCGGTTATCGCGACAAAAAGAATGAAATTCCTGGCGCAGGGATTGGTTTAACTCTCGTAGAAGCTACAACAAAATTTCTAGGTGGAACCGTAAGTTTAAAGTCAAGCGAAGGAATGGGAGCCAAATTCACAATTCGGATCCCGGAGAAACCTAAAAAATGAAATCTTCAATTTTACATAGAATTTTTATTCTAAGTTTCTTTTTATTTGTTTCAAACTGCGCACGTTTCACAGACGAAAACACCGTTGTACTAAGATTAGATGGTGATGATTGGGGTATTTATTTTAACGACAACCCTGATATCCTTAATAGTGAATTTAACGCTAACAACTTAGATATTACAACTGTTCCCAGCAATTTCCGCAATATAAACAAAAGTTATCGCGGCTCCATTTGGGTTAGAAAAAACTTTGAAATCACTACTGAACAACACCAAAAATCTTTAGCCCTACAGCTTGGGAAAATCTACCAATCGGATGAAGTTTTTATTAATGGTGTTTTAATTGGTAAAAATAATTCCGCATTCGGAAAGGATCCAGATGAATTTGCTTTTGGAAGACCAAGAATTTATCCGATTCCCCATGACTTATTGTTAGAAGGTGAGAATGTTCTCATTGTAAAAGTTAACTCTTCTCTTTCTACTTCAGCTGGAATCATTACCGGCCCAATTCGTATCGTTACCTATGAAGAAGCGCTGAATGGCAACTTATATGATTCGCTTGTAGAATTGATTTTTGTTGGATTTTATCTGTTTATAGCATTATTCTTTTTTATAAACTTCTTCAATCTTCGAGATAAAAAAGAATACCTTAGTTTCAGTATTCTAGCGCTAATTTTCTCCGGTTATGAGTTATCAAAAAACGAAGTTCGATTCTTTTTGATCAATCAATTTGCAATATTAAAATTTATTGAATATTCATTTCTTCTAATCCTTCCTTATGGATTTATTAAATTCATTCAAGATTTCTTTGAGCTTAAACCTTTTAAATACCAAAGATTATATCTGTTAACTCAGTTTTTCTTTATCGCAGTATTTGCAATCATCCACAATCCCGTATTTTGGTATAACTTCATCGGATATTGGGACATTCATTTACTTGCGGTGATTGGATATGCAATTTATGTAACTTTTTTAAAGTTCCGTGACCAAGCGCGGGGATCGACTATCCACCTACTTGCACTCGTATATTTATTATATTCAATTCTAAAAGAAATTTTAATTGAGAGAGGTTATTTAAATTCACCATCCTCTCTTGAAACTAGTTTTTTAGTATATCTGGTTCTCATGACATTGGCCCTGCGATTTCAATTTTTAATGATGAAACGCAAACTTCAAAACAGATATGAAAGACTAAAAGAAGCAGACTCTTTACGAGAAAAGATATTTTATTATATGGATGCGATGATTTCAGGTCCTCTGAAATCTATGAAAGAAAAACTAATTTCTTTCCGCGAATCTACTCAGAAAACCAAGGATAAAAACTTAGTAAAAGAAGTAATAGAGGTCCAATCATCCATAGACAACGTAATGGACGATATCATTGAACTTTCTCGTTTGGAAGTTTTAAAGGAAGTTCCTTTCAAGGAACAAGTCAATTTCATTTCGTTTATCAACGAAGTGATTCCAGAAGATGACATTACCTATTCGATTAAGGTAAATCCAGAAACAGAAATTCATAACAGTTTAGATTTAATCAACTCAGTTGTTGTCCGATTAGTAGACTTTCCTCCTTTCAAAGAATTCAATCATAATGATTTAATCATCACACAGGATTTGAAAGGAAATGTTCACTTCCGGTTTTTATTGTTTCATAGTAATCCAAAAGTTTCACAAAGATTATTCAGTGATTTGGTAGAAAACTATAATACTCTGACACCCGTAAAAGTCAAATGGGCCATTATTCTGGAGATTGTTCGTTTGTTAGGTGCAAAAATTGATTTCAAAATCATCAAAAAGAAATATTTAAAAATCGATTTAGGTATTGCTGCAATCGTTCCTATCTCCGAATTACAACCAATCAAAGAATCAAAAACATCTACTCCAACAACTACAAATAAAACAGGAAAAGAAGATTGGAGAGTTACCTTAAAGCGTATTTGGAAATTTTTAAAAGAAACTGAAATAAAAATTCCAAACTTTAAAAAGAAAAAATAAAATCGAAAATTCATGATCATAAAGTATCTAACACAACCAAATCCAGAATCATTAAGGAAGGCCTTTGAAGGTTGTCAGGAACTAACATTCTCAAAAGATGAATTTTTATTTCATGGTGGCGATCCAGTTGCTTACATGGACCTACTTGTTTCTGGTGACCTTCAGGTATTTAAATACGATGGGAATATGAATGAGGTGACCTTAACATTCTTTCGTCCTGTAAGTATCATTGCCGAGTGGGCAGTCATCCAAGGAATTCCTTATCCTGCTTCCGGCAGATTCACGAAAAGTAGCACGATCTTAAGAATGCCTCTTTCAGAAGTACAAACACGCATTCACAAAAATATCGAATTAAATCATATTCTAATGCACTCATTGATGAATAAAATTGATACCTTAAATTTAGCAATCAATCGCGGACTTACGATGGATGCAATGCAAAGGGTAGCTCATTTTTTATTCTACGGAACACCAGATTCTCTGGCATTAAAACAAACACAAATGGCTTCTCTTCTTTATTTAAGGCCGGAAACATTCTCAAGAATTCTCAAACAATTAAAAGAACAAGGTCTTATCGATACCCAAAAGGGAGAAATTTCCATTATCGACAAAGAAGGACTATTGAAAATTTTAGCATAGTTCTTGATTTGAATCAATGAAATGATTCTAATTTCCATTAGGATCGTATCATGAAGATTTCTTTTTTTCAATGGAGTTTATGGAATACAGCCTTCCGACCTTTTTTTTGGTTCGGTTCGGTTTATGGCATTTTAGTGATCGGGATTTGGTTATTAGTATTATCAAATGCAATCGCAAATCCTATTCAAATTAACTCCATTCATTGGCATTCTTATGAAATGGTCTTTGGATTTTCCAAAGCGATTGTCCTTGGTTTTCTTTTTACAGCGGTCCAAAATTGGACAAACTCTAGTATCTTAAAAGGGAAAAATCTTTTTTTCCTCCTTCTGTTTTGGACTTTAGGAAGATTTTCGATGTATCCACTTGGGATAGTTTCTTATTTATCTTTCGGTTTGGACATCAGCTCCGATTTGATGGTCATTTTCCTTCTCTATCCAAAATTAATAGTTCCAACTCAAAAACACAACCGTCCAATTTTATATCACTACGGACTATTCACAGTATTTCATTTGTTAGCTGGTTTTTCTGCAAGATCGGTGATGGATTCAGAAAAGACTTTGTTATACATTCATTTAAGTATTTTTGTAATTTTATTTCTCATTTTGATTATTGGCGGGCGAGTTGTTCCTTTCTTTTCCGGAGTTGTCATTCCTGGATATTCATTCAAACGAATGCCTAAATTAGAAACGGTTATCTTATATTTGCCGTTTGTATTTTATGTTTCTCTAATAATACAAGGTTATTTAGTTAATAATGAATCAATTCACATTGATATTACAAATATCAATTTTGGAAGTGTGATTCTCTTATTCACTTTTTTAGTTAGTTTTACTTTGTTTGTTACCAATCTCATCCGTTATGTTTCCTGGAAACCCTGGAGATCCTATAAAAAACCCATCCTTTGGATTTTGTATACTGGTTACTTCTGGGTTTGTTTAGGATTTTTATTGTATAGCCTTGTATCTTTGGGTTACTTTCCTGTTTCTTCCGCAGTGCACAGTTTGACTGTCGGTGGAATTGGTGTTTTTATCTATGGAATGATCACACGTGTGAGTTTAGGCCATACAGGAAGAAGTATTGTCGCATCACCACTTACAGTAGGTGCTTATATTCTATTAAATTTTGCAGTAGTTGTTAGAGTATTTTTTCCATTAATCGGAAAATACAATTTGGCCTATCATCTTTCTGGAATTTCTTGGATCCTTGTTTTTGTTTTGTTTGTCATCCAATATACAAAGATTCTGTTTAGCCCAAGACCAGACGGAAAACCATCTTAAACATTTGGATTACACCCTTATGGCTCTTCGAAAAAACTCTTGGAGAGAATCGAGGAGTCTTTCTGGGTGGAACAACATTTGGTAACTAGCATTTCTCATCATCGCAGGAATCGTTGGCTTTTCTTCGGTTCCGATTGCAAGAGTATACACTTGAACTCCATTTAACAAACATTCACCGACTGCCTTATTGACATCCTCAATTCCATATTTGCCTTCATATTTGTCATAATCATTAGGACGTGCATCTGTAATGAGGATGATCCATTTTTGTTTATAAGATGTATCTTTTAAAATAGAATTCACATGGCGTAACGATGGCCCCACTCGAGTGTATCCAATGGGAGAAAGAGAACCCAAACGATCACGTGCGCTCATCCACGGTTCTGAAAGTTGTTTTAAATGGATCAGCTGATTAAAATTACGAGTCCTAGAATAAAAACCGGCGATTCCAAATGGGATTTTTAAATCCTCCAAACATTCAGAAAATAAAAGTAAACTTTCTCTTTCTACATCTAATACTCTTTTTTCTTGGATCCAAGAGTCGGTAGATAAACTCAAATCAACTAAAAAATACAAAGCCATATCGGATACATCCCGAATGGGATTCATATAGATTGATTCCGACGGACTAATTTTAGCTTTGATATCCGCGTAACGATCCACAAGCGCATCCAAATCAATATCATCTCCCGATACCAATCGTTTTTTGATTCTTGTTTGGTTCAAAAGGGCCATCATTTTCTTTTTTAATTGAGTCAAAGTAGAATGTTGTTTTTCTAATACATGTTTCGTATAAGAAACATCTTTTTGATTTGGAAATTCTTCAATTACGTTACAATAGTTTGGTTTATAGTTTTTTAATTTATAATCCCATTCAGGATAGGTAAAACGATTTCCCAAATAAGTTTCATCTAAAATTTCAAGTGTTGTTCCAACTCCTGACTCACTACTTCGAGTGGTATGCACTGAATCTTCTGTGCGAATGATATGTTTTAAGTTTAGCTCTTGTAAAGCTTCTTCTTCCTCCATATCTTCTTCTCCATCAATATCACGCCACTGCCCATCAAACTCTTCTACCGTTTCAATTTTTTCAAAATTATGGCCTAATGTATATTCCTCGATTTTTTTCTCATCCACTTCCAAAACTTCGGCATCAATTGGATCTAATTTTTGTTTTGATTCTTTCGATTTGATTTTTTGTTTATCAGTCTTTGATATAAAATCTTTTCCTATTGGAAACTCATGTTTCAAATCGGAAACAGAGGATGATGTTTGGATCAAAATAGAAGAGATTTTTTTGTATTGGGTTGGATCTTTTTTTCGGATCTCAAACCTTTCCTTTTTAATATCTTTCCAATCACAACTAACACCTGGAAATACTTTTAGAAACTTTCGGAACTGATAAAAAAAATTTTCTTTTACTTGGGATGTATCTTCCTTTATCTTTTGATCATTCTCAATCTTTCTTTTTTTCACCTCTTTGTCATTCGAAAGAAAGGAAAGATACGCAAGGTAGATACGAACAAATTTTTTCGAACTGGATTCAGATAAAAACCAATGTACTTCTTCGGGAAATTTTAAATAATTTTGGCCGAGCGAAATAAACTCACCGCCAAGAATCAAAGTGGTGGATTCTTTTTTTAAGGTTTGTAAATAACGAAGGATACGAACTTCCTCTAAACCCATTTGATACGCATAATATGGATTTGGTGGAGTTAGTTTTTTACGAATTTTTTTCCAAAGTTTATGACCTTGGTAGAATACAAACTGATCCCATTCCAAATTTGTATCCTAAAAAATCAGATCAAAACTATCTTGCAAAGCAGCAACCGTATCCAAATCGTCAGAGAGTGGTAAAATGATTGCAGTCCTTCCCGCTAAACGCGCCGGTAGACCCTTTGCCATTAATTTGGCACAAGAAACAAGTAATCTTGTCGAAACGGTTTCTGCCAAACCTAACTCTGATTTGTTTCTTACCAAACCTGCAAATTGGACGAGTTTTTTCGATATGGATTCGCTAATCCCCGTTTCTCCTACGATGATTTTTTCTTCGACAGAAGCTTTCGGATACGGAAAGTCCATACCAAGAAATCGTTGTTTGGTGGAAGGTTTTAATTCCTTAAATCCTCTTTGGTATCCCGGATTGTAGGATGCAACGAGTAAAAAGTCAGGATGTGCTTGGATCTCTTCATTTTTTCTTTCTAAAAATAAAGTACGACGATGGTCAGTTAAAGAGTGAATGGTTACAAGAGTGTCTGGTCTTGCTTCTGCGACCTCATCTAAATAGACAATGGCTCCTTCCTTGACTCCTGTTGTCAAAGGCCCATCCATCCAAATGGTATCTGCCCCCTTCACTAAAAATCTCCCGACTAAATCAACAGAAGATGTTTCATCGTTACATAAAATTGTGATGAGTCTACGGCCTAATGTATGGGCCATATACTCTAAAAATCGAGACTTTCCAGATCCAGTAGGACCTTTCAACAAAAGCGGCAGAGAATTCTCTGCCGCCATTTGAAAGATTTCTATTTCCTTACCGATTGGTTCGTAATAGGGTGCTTTCTTCGTTAACATAGATTATTCGAGATCACCTGCATTTTTTCCTACAGCTTCATTCGAAGGAAGTCCATGTCGAATGAAATCTACAATAAAGTAAGTGATCCCAACTGTAAACAGGGTGGCAGCAAGTAACATCCCAATAAAATGGAATATAATTTCTTTTTGAACCACAAGGAAGTCCATACCCAATTTGCGTTCCAGATACACTTGTGTAATTCCGGCAACAGCGAGAGCTCCCGTCATTCCCAACATTCCGATATTGGATGCCCAAAATGCAAGATATCCTGACATTCCGGTAAACAACTTTCTTCCTGTTAGATTTGGCATTGCGTAGGAAATCACAGCTAACACTAACATAGCGTAGGCCCCCCAGAAGGCAAGGTGTCCATGCATTGCAGTGATGAGTGTTCCGTGAGTCCATTGGTTAACAGCAGGCCAAGTGTGAGCAAACCCTAGGAAACCCGCTCCAATGAAAGACATCATGGCACTCCCCAAAGTCCAATAGAGAGCAATTTTGTTAGGATGGTTTTTTCCTTTTTTACGATACATATTGAGTGCCCAGATGGCCATTCCAAGAAAAGCCAATGGTTCCAAAGCAGAAAAAATTCCACCTACCATAAGCCAATACTTAGGAGTTCCGATCCAGTAGTAGTGGTGACCCGTACCCAAAATTCCCGAAAGGAATGTTAAACCTACAACCACATAGAGCCATTTTTCAATGACTTCTCTGTCCACTCCAGTCAGTTTGATGAGTAAAAAAGCAAGGATACCACCCATGATGAGTTCCCAAACTCCTTCCACCCAAAGATGCACTACCCACCAACGAAAGTAGGAATCGAGTGTTTGGTTGTCGAAGTAAATCATACCAGGAAGATATAGTAACGCAGCGCATAACAAACCAAAGAAGAGAACAAGTTGTGTTGTACTTCTTTTTTTAGCTTCCCAGATCGTCATGGCAATGTTAAACAAAAATGTTAAAACATTCACAACTACCAAATAGTCGAGAGGCCTTGGAATTTCTAAGAACTTACGACCTTCCCACCAATTGAAGTGAAATCCAATGATGGCAATCACTCCCACAACAACCCAAGAAAGAAGTTGGATGTAAGCAAGTTTAACACTATACAACTCTCGATCAGATTCTTCGGGAATGATATAATAAGCAGCTCCCATAAAGCCAGTTAACAACCATACAACGAGTAAATTTGTATGTGTAGCACGAGCGGTATTAAATGGAATAAAGTCATGTAATCCATCAAACCCGATACGAGCAAAACCCATAATAAAGCCATATACGATTTGTAAAGATAAGAGTAACATACAAGTTGCAAAGAACCAATATGCGACCTTTTGTGATTGGAATCTCATTGTTTCTCCTTATTTCAACGCCGAAAGATAAGTAACGATGTCTTTTCTTTCAGGATCAGTTAACGGCAACTTTGGCATATTTGTTCCCGGTTTGATGGCTTGTGGATCCGATAACCAACGATTGAGATAATCAGAATCAAACTTAGAACCTACATGATCAAGTGCGGGTCCAACATTTCCACCCTTACCACCTACTGCGTGACAAGCGACACAAAGTTGAGAAAACTTTTCAGGTTGAGTCATAACAACTGCATTTGATTTCGCCTGTGGAACTTGTGGAGTGGCAATGGAATCGATTGGGATATTTGGTTTTGGAGGCCATCCGTTGGCATCAATTTTACCTACCCAATCAAGAAAGGCAATGATTTGCCCCTTTTCTTCCTTATTGAAGCCGTATTTGATCATCTTCCGTTCCCCAGGAAACATAGCTTCTGGATCGTCTAAAAATACATCGATCCAAGTAGCTCCCCTTCTTTCGACAACCTTTGTTAAATCAGGAGCGTAATAAGCACCTTCACCTAACAAAGTATGGCATCCCATACAATTGTTTTTTTCCCAAATTTCCTTTCCCTTCAAAACATCCGCTGTCATGTTTTGCGAATTGGTTCGGGAATCGTTTTGTCGCAAGGTATCCACAGTGAGAAACACAAAGATAGCACTGAACAAAAAGGTGCCTCCCAAAAAGAACGCCCTGGCTTGCGATTTTGATAGCATCCTTGCCTCCTAATTTCAATTTTTTGAATTGTAGGTGCAGATTTTAGTTTTCGCATTGATTTATATCAAGTACGAATTTGAATTTTTCTAATAACATAATGATTGCATCCAGGAACAGTGGTTAATTGATAATCAGAATCGATTAGATTGACTATGAACTGTGTTCAAGTTCAATTGGAAGATACAATTTGTCCGAAGATTAAAGAAATCCCCAAAATCTTTGGAAAGAAGGTCAAAGATCTTAAATATAACTAAAATCAGAACTATTGAATATTCAATGATGCAGATGTTATAAAAGAACAATGGAGGATTCGATGCACGAAAACAAAATAGAAACAAACCAATCCTTATGGTACCCACCTGGCGGCATCCTGATCTGGATGATTGTACTTGTTGAAGTACTTACGTTTTGTTTAGGAATTGGTTCACTGGTATATGATAAGTCAAAGGATCTTACTGCTTTTACTGATATGCAGTCACATTTAAACAAATCTTTTGCATTTTGGAATACAGTATTTTTACTCACCAGCGGATTTTGTATCGCAACAGCAGTACATTACAAAACAAAAAACAATCCAAAGTTTTTTACAATTTTGTTATTAACCTCTATCGTTTTTGGATATGCCTTTCTTTTTCTTAAATTCTATGAGTTCCGAGAAAAATGGTTATTAGGATTTGGTCTTGAAACAAGTCAGTTTTTTAGTTATTATTGGTTACTCACAGGGTTTCATTATCTCCATGTCGTTGTTGGAGTCATCATTCTATGGATCATCTATCTGAGTCGAAAAACAATCTCCTTTGATAACTTAGAAGCCGGTGCTGTGTTTTGGCATATGTGCGATTTGATTTGGTTATTATTATATCCGGCGTTGTATTTAATCCAATAAGAGGTTTATGATGAAATCGATTTTACTTACTTATTTAGTTCTTTTGGGAATTGTTTATTATTCTTTTTTTGGAATGGGATCTGTGTTGCCAGGTACTTGGAATCTGATTCTATTGAGTGCGCTTAAGTTTCTCTTGATTTGTTTTGTATTTATGAATTTGAAAGTGGCACACCCATTTTGGAAGGTGGCCTTTCCGGTTCTTATCGGAATTTATTCCGTTAGTATGTTGTTACTGACTTAAAAATGATCCCAGATAGGAAAGGAATGTGGTTTTTGCGGTATATTCCCTGGCCGATTTAAAATCACAACATCCATTCCTATCGCATTTGCTGCTTCTGCTTCTTCTACAATATCGGTAAAAAATCGAATTTGGTCTGGGGAAGACTTTAGTTTCCGAGCGATGTTTTCATAACTAGTTTTTTCTCTTTTCCCACCAACTGCTGTGTCAAAATAAGATTCAAAATAATTTCGAAGATCACCTAACTCTGAATATTGATAAATCAAAATTTGTGCTTCCACAGATCCCGAAGAATACACATGATTTCGGATTCCAGATTCTTTTGCCTTTTTTAAAAACTCAGGTACATCATGATAAACCGTACTTTTGATTTCACCTGATTCATATCCCTCTTTCCAAATTTTACCTTGGATTTCTTTCAATGGACCAAACTTCCGATCTTTCTCAATTAAATATTCAAAGTAAGAAGGAATAAGATCCGTAGAAAAAACAATCGGTTCCATTTTTGTAAAAGAATTTGGATTGGAAAATCGAGATAAAAAACTTTCCTCCCGAAGATTCATATCCTTTTCAAATTCTGATTGGATTTCCTTCCACTGGACTTCCGAAAACCGGAAGCCCTTTAGAAAACGAGTGATATGTTTTTTAGCATAAGGAAAAAGGATCTGATGGACAAAAGCAATTGGTGCTGTTGTCCCTTCAATATCGAGTAAGTTGTGTTTGATATCCATCTAACCTAAATAGTATAAAAGTTAAACATTTGAAACATTTTGTTTCATCAACTGAAGCATTCTATTTTCATCTTTTTCGTAATTAAACAAAATAAGAAACCATGCCAATGCACAAGGAATCCAAAAAAGAATCGAAATGGACAGTGCAAGCCCGCGATCAGGAGTTAATCCTAAAATCACAGCAGACATCACAGGCCCAAGCCCTTTCCCTAAATCATCAGTTAAGTTATAGATAGAAAAAATAGCACTTCTTGATTTTGGTTCGTTTACATTGAGTAACACCGCACGTACGTTAGGTCCTGTGATCGAAATCATAATCCCTGTAAAAATATTTAGTGCGATGAAGAGTCCCATATAGGGAACGATATCAAATGAATAAAGAAGTAATATGGCAGGGAATACGCCAAAAAAAGTAGTTCCGATACAAAGCCACGGTTGGTATATTTTTTTGATATTATACAAAATTTGTCCAAGCACTCCACCAAAGAAAGTTCCAATGAAAATTCCTACTGCGGCAAAGGTAATCATACCTGCGGAAATTTCTTTGGAAAGATGATATGTGTGTTCGTAATAATCTGCTAAATAAACAAAGAATACTCCCCAAGGAATACAACCAGGAAGGCCTTGCAAAAAAGCACCTAAGTTGGTTTTACTTTCAAAAAGTAATTTAAAATCTTTGAAACTGATTTTATGAGATAATTCATCGCTAGAAACACCTTCTGCTCCACCACGTTTTGGTTCTTTACAAAAGAATAAATAAATCGCAGCAAAAATAAAAGATGGAGCAGACATATAAATAAAGGAAGCTCGCCATCCGTTGATAGGATCAGCACCACCTAAAATTCCACCTAGCAACTGCCCTACTCCGACACCAAGTCCCATCGCCAAAGACACGTAACCCGTTGCAATGGCTCTAGACTGGCTAGAAAAATAATCTCCTATCAAACTAAAGAGGAGCGGGAAAATTCCACCTAGGCCAAATCCACATAACGTTCGTAAAACTAAGAACTGGTCATAAGTTTCTACATATGCTGTTAAAAAACATGGAATTTCACCGAGTAGGACAGTGGCGAGGAGCAGGTTCTTTCGTGAAAATTTTTGCGAAAGGTATCCCATAGACAAGGAAACAACACCTCCCAAAATAAAAAACAAAACGGGGATGATACCACCTAACTTCCAATCCACTTCATTTGGATCAGTGATTCCCAAGGAAGCACCTATATTTTTCATATTAGGTGCAATTAGGTTTTGGTCGCCAAACAAAAAGAAGGCCATTCCTAGGATGACCCAAAATGCTAAAATGCCCCTTGCCCCATGATCTGCAAGTTCGGCGAGGCCAAAAAATCGCAGATAGGTTGTTTCTCGTTTTGTTTGTTTTTGGTTCATGGATTGTTTTTCCTTTCTCTTTGTTTTCGATAGACAAAAATAAATGAGAGCGTAAATAAAAATCCAAGAAACCCTACCACTGCAAAAAGGGAAAGATCCCAACTTGTAAGGATAGATCCATTCCAGATTTCGGGATTTGGATTATTAGAAATTGTTGGAAGTGGTTTTCCACCAGAGAAAGTAAACTCAACTGTGGTTCCAAAATCCAAAGAACTCAAAACATAAGCACTAAGGCCTGGGGGAACATCTTTGTCTAGTTTGGTGACGGGAGTTTTTTCTCCGGTTTTGATTTCCATGTCTTGTGGTTTGACAAAGATAGGAAACTTTCCATTTTCCGACTCAATTAACATTCGTTCGCTGAAAGTATCTTGGTTGTTAGGAATAAAATAGGAAATTTGCATTTCCGATACACCAGGAAGAATGGCACGATCGAGTAACCTTCCTCCATTAGGACCTTCCGGTACTCCTAATGGAATGGCCATCTTACTTCCTGGCTGTTGGATTTGTGCTAAAATTTCTGTTGCTTCCGCTGCTACAGAATATTCGAAAGGGGATGACTTTGAATCATAAGATTTGGGAGGTTTACTCGAATTATCGATCAAAAATAACTTAAAAACACGGAGACCTTTTTTCTCTCGCATAACCTGCATTAAACTTTTTATAGCAACCTGATTCCGACTGGCTCCCGTGTCATAAACCAAGACCTCTTGCGGAGATGTACGAAACTTGGTAGTTGGCGGAATCATTTTATTATAATTTACGCCTTGGTATTGGATTTGTAAAAGAATTGGTGCTCCTTCCGGCAATTCCGTTTCAGGAAAACGAAATTTACCCGACTGTGGGCCAATGTCTGCCAAAGGAACCATTGCTCCTTGTAAAGCAAGCATTCGAATGGAATCAGCTTTGCCTGGTCCACCCGTGGTTCCATTTTGTAACGTTCCAAAAATGGAAAGTTTTTCCGCATAACTTGCGCTTGAGAGAAAAAAGAGAATCAATACTAGAAAAAGATGGCTTCGAAACATTTTGATACTTTTTCTCTTTCTTTCGATTCCAATCCAAGTGAAAAAACGGAAGTTTTTAAAAATTTAGAGGCGACAATAGAGGGTACTGGACATAATGTTTTAGATAGGAAAGGAAAGCCCGGCTACATGAAGCAATTGAGCGAAATCGTTCACAATTCCTCAAAAGATGAGAGGGATATACTACTGGAATACCAAAATATCGATGTTTCTAAGCTGGAAACTCTGAATGTTTTGGGAATTCCCATCGATAATGTCACCACAGACGAAGCCATAGCCAAACTCTTTCGCGTACTTGAGAAAAAAGAAGGCATGCACCATGTATTATTTTTAGATCCCATCAAACTCATGAGGATGCGCCCGAAAAAGTCCCTCCACCGCATCGCGGAAAAAGCCGGAACCATTTTGGTAGAAGGTGCGGGAATCGGTTGGATGACTTCCGGAAGGTTAAAAGAACGAGTCACTCCGATTGCTGTCATGATGGATCTCATTCGTTTGGCCGAACTCAAAGAATTCACAGCGTTCATCTTTGGGGCTAAAGACGAAATTGTAGAACGAATTTATTTTAACCTGACTAGGCATTTTCCAAAAGTTAGAATTGTAGGCAGACATGCAGGCCATTTGGATCGCCAAAGAGAAATGCGAGTCAAAGAAGCCATTCGCAAAACGGGCCCGGATATCATTTTTCTTGCGATGGATTTCCCAGACCAAGAAATTTGGATCGAAAACAACACTGGGTATTTTGGTAAAGCAGTTGTGATTGGTGTCGGCGGCGCCTTAGATATGTTATCTGGTGCTGACAAAAAAGCACCAGAGTGGTTTAAAGAAAGAGGACTCATCTGGCTTTGGAGGATCATCGCAAGGCCGTACCGAATCCAAAGAATGTGGGAAACTTTCTATTTCTTTTTACTCGGAATTCGCGAACGATTTCGCAAACATTAATTCAAAATACAAATCAAGAACAAACCAATCTCGGAGGATAGAATGCATCTATCCTCCGCTCGCCAACTTCTCTCTCATTTATTAGAATCTATTTTTTGATTTGATCCAATCGGTCAAGAGTTGGTGCCAACCAATCCTCGAGTAGTGGTTCTCGGTCTAGTTTGGCCCTAGCGAACACCAAATCCTTGTTAGAGTTTGCAATTTCACTTACCGAACCAATTTTACGAGCTGTTTCCATTGCTTTCCAATAGTATTTGAGAGCATTGATGGTATCTTGTTTTTTCTCATACACGGCTCCGATATTATTGTAAAGGGCAGTAAGAGTTTCATATACTTCTCTGTGGTCTGAGTTTTCTGTATCAATTCGACCCAAACTTTGTTCTTTGAGTTCAAAATCATCCTTTAACTTCAGATAGTTGCCAAGAGCCGCATTGTACTGTCTTGTATAGTAAAATGCATTTCCTTTTCCAAAGAGTAAGGTTGCATTATTATAAATATCTTCTTCAGGAAGTTCTGCCCAAAAATCCAAACTTTGTGCAAAGTCTCCATGATTGTAATCAATCCAACCTAAGTAATAATAACATTCTCTGACAATCTTTGGATCTTTAGAGATATCACGATCCAGGGCAGCAAGAAAAGATTCACGAGCCATAAAAAGTCCGTTTCTTCTTTCTTTTTCTTCATAAGATAAAGTGCCAATGCTACGTTCTGGATATATTTTTTTTCCAGGAAACTCTCGTATATTGTCTGTTACATTAATACCAGCAGCTTCCAAAAATTGAATTTTCCCTAGATTAAAGGAAATTCTTCCAGGACTTCCTTCGAGTAAAGTTTCATCCTCATCTCTTTCCCCAAGTCGGTCTTTATAATTTTGGTAACGGTCATCGGCTTCCCTGAGAAGTTTTACCGCTTCATCATAATTTTCTGTTTGGATATAATATTCTGCCATAAGCAGAACTGCTAAGTAATGGCGAATGTCATAGGTTGATGCAAGTTCCAATTGTTTGAGAGCCCGTGCTGCCTCTTCTTTTTTGAAATAGAATCTCGCACGCTGGTAATATCCTTCCGCAAATTTGGATCCACCCTCTTTACCATAAGCAATGTTTAAGAGGTATTCTACGTTATCATCAATTTCCATCCCAGTGACTTGGTCTTCTGGGTTGATATTGTATTTGATTCGAACTTCTTCAGAATCCAAATCAATGTAGAAGGAAGCAAGTTTTGCCAAAACAAAGAGAGAGAGTTCATCTTCAATGTTGAGTGCATTCCGAACTTGTCTATGATGGTTTAAAACATACTGCGGATTTTTATCGCGTTTCCACATTTCAATATATGTTGACAAAATTCCACCATGCCCAATGGCATTTTTCGGATACTTTTCAATGATATCGTTATAGTATTTAACAGCCGTTCCAAACTCTTGTTTGTTGTAAAAAATCTTTGCGATCCCTGCAATGGCATCTACATTATCAGGATCACCACCGTCGGTAAATACTCGTTTGAAATATTCAATGGCAAGGTGATCGTTTTTGTATTTTTTACGATTACTTCCAGGAGGAACTTCGATAAAATCTTTTCTATGGAAAGAGTGAAACGTTCCTAAAGCAATGTAAGTATCAATATCATGAACATTGTATTTGAGACGAGAGGCAATATAAGCACCTGCTTTTAAAACCTTTCTTGGAACTTTGTCTTGTGAAGTTAAGTAAAAAGTTAGTTCCGGTAAAGGTCTACGCCCTGCAGTTTCCACACCTGCATCATTCCATTCTGTTTTTTTCGCAAAACTAATGTTTGGTACTTCTTTTCTGTTTTCCCATGCTCTTTTGTGCTCCTTATCTTCTGGTTCATAACCAAAATCAGGTTCCACCTTACCAAAACATTTTTCAAAAGCCCTTTCATACTGGCCAGCTTTGGTATAAGCAATACAGTATTTATTCAAAAATTCTAAGTTATGTGGGAAAATCTCTTCCCCTTTGATAAAATAATTTTCAGCATCAGCGAGAAGTTTTTTCTTCTCTAAAGCATCTGTTTCATAACTGAATTCTTCAATTTTTTCAAGACCAAGTGCATACTGAGCTTTGGCACGATACGGAACAATCACATACTTCCAAAGAGTGACAATTCCAAAGACAAGAAATACGGCAGCGGCAGAAGAAAGAATGGTTCTACGAACTAACTCTCGTTTGCGGGCAGCACCTTCTTTGGTGTAAGCATCACGACTGGCAATGATGGGAACTCCATCAGCTGCAAACTTTCCAGTAGAATCGCTAAGTTCGACACGTTCACCCAGAAGGCCACTTAGGTAACTAGCAATGTCTTCTGGTTTTTGTTGTGCCTTAATGAGTTCAATGATTTCTTTTTGATTACGAACCGGAATCCTTTGGTTCACAATCGTATCAATGATGGTACGTCTGAGTTTCGGCGGATACCTGAGTAATTCCGCTTGGATGACTGCTAGTTCTTCATCGGTTAGATTGGCTTCGAGAGATTCTTCTGGTTCTTCTTCTTTGCCAAGAGACATGAGGTCTTCCTCAAATCCCCCTGGCCCATCAGAACCAAAGTCGTCCATCGTGGAGACAGGCATATCATCAATGGATGGTGCCAAATCATCAAAAGAAGGAGCTCCTAAATCATCATCCAGACTTGGTGGTTCCATTCCCACACCCAAGTCTCCAAATGGATCATCAAACCCACCTCCCATGTCAGCAGGTTCATTGTCCCTGGAAGGAGTAGAAGGACTGTCATCTCCACCCAAATTAGCAAAAGGATCATCTCCAAAACTTTCAGTGGCTTGGGGTGTCGAACCCATATCCGCAAAGGGATCATCGCCGAAAGAAGTATCACCGCCACCACTAGGAGTGGAAAGATCACCAAACGGATCATCGGCGGAACTAGCATCAGGACTAGGACTGTCCTCTCCACCTAAACTAGCAAAAGGGTCATCACCAAAACTTTCAGTGGTTTGGGGGGTCGAACCCATATCTGCAAAGGGATCATCTCCACCAGCAGATGGAGTGTCAGCATCTGCCCCAAAATCAAAATCATCACCCGCAGGAGCCGGTTCTTCTGATCCACTATCAAAACCAGCAAACAGGTCTTCGTCGGTAGTCGGCGGACTGTCATCCCCGCCTAAATTGGCAAAAGGGTCATCACCTATGACAGGGGCAGGTTTGTCCTCAAGCGGAGCTTCATCAATCGCATCTAAGTTAGCAAAGGGATCATCATCGCCAAAACTTTCCGTTTGGCCTGGGGTTGAGCCCATATCCGCAAATGGATCTGCTTCTTCGGTTTGGCCCGCATCGGAAGCAAATGGATCTGTTTCGTCTGTTTGTGCGGGAGCATCAAAGTCAAAATCGTCTGCAGCAGTTGATGGTTCGGCAGGTGTGGGTTTTGGACCGTCTTCACCTAATAGTTCATCTAAATCAATCCCATCGTCTTCTTCCGCTTCACGATTGGGGAGTTTTGGAGGACCAAAGTCATCGTCCTCATCGAGGCCAGAAAACGGGTCTCCTGATTCGGAATCCCCTGCCCCTTCGTTATCAAAATCATCAAAGGCGGAACCAGAATCTTCCTCAGATTCCGGTTCTGGCTCGGAAGGCGCAATGGGATTTGTGTATCCCAGTTTCTCACGCAAAACCTTCGCCATCGGATTCAATTCTTCCGATGAAAGCGGATTTTTATTGAGAGCCGAAAACATCGTCTCGATTTGTTTGATTTCTTCCGGACTCAATTTGTCTATCGGCTCAGCCATTTGAAGGTCTATTCCTAATGAATTATCGGCCCCTTCTGAAAATGACAGAATATTTTTTTTATTATGTCAGATGGTTCTCTTGGAAAAAAACCTTTCACTCTCTTTTTTCATTTCTGCCGAAAATTATCTAAAAGGACCCCTTACGAACACGACCATGATGAAATTCAAATCCATCCGTATCGCCATCATTTTACTCTTTTTTACCGGAATCGGAATCTTTGCTGAGGATGGAATGGATTGGATTGGAAGTTTTTCCGCAGGGGAACTCGAGATGTCAGATGAAACAGAGGACCAAAATACTGTGTATTACCTCTGGCAACTAGAGAGTCTCAAAAAAAATATCGCTCCACGTTACATTCGTTATCTCGATGTGGAATCTTACGTATCCTCAGGGAAACTCATACACCGAGGGATTCTTTTTACCTACAACGGTTTACGAGATGAATCTGTAGAAATCTGTGGAAGTTTTAACAATTGGGAATGTTCCGATATGAAGCGGAACCAATATGGAATTTATTATACGGTGATCGAACCTACCCAAATCACAGATACCTATGAAGAAGACCCAGTTTATGAATATAAATTTCGGGTGAATGGTCTTCTCACTTACGATCCTGAAAATTTTGATAAATTGGAAGATGGTTCTGGTTCTTATTATTCAAGATTTGTTTTGGAAGGAAAAGATACAGACCGCCAAACCAAAACGATGGTTTTAGAAGATTCAGCAAACGAAGAACGTGACTTACGAACCGTCAAATTTCAAATTTATTTACCGGATGCGGAAGTGGTGCGAGTGGTTGGAAATTTTAACGATTGGAACCCAGAAAATGATTTTTTAAAGAAAGATCGAAAAGGTGTCTTTACTCTCGAAAAAAAATTATTACCAGGTGAATACCACTACCAATTCATTGTGGATGGGGAGTATATGTTGGACACTTACAATCCAGCTACAAATATCAAAGTGGATACCAATGAATCCGTTTCTTCCTTACTTGTTCCAGAACGAAACTATGCCTTAGAACGTAAGATGTAAATTGTTAGATGGAACCAAATCGAAACTTGACGGATTGTTTAATGGATAGATATTTATTCTTTCGATTCAGGAAATACGAGGTTTGATTTTTAACTTATTGTTCGAGAGTGGCTGTCATGGAACCTTTCGATGTTCCCATCCGAGGATCGGGACCATAGTTTAAGATTCGTTCGTGGACAAATTCTGCATGTTCCAACTCGCCAAAAAAGACGATGGTTTTTTTTCTCGTATCCACTTCGACTGCATGTTGGAAGGCCTTTTCCCAAGGCATTTGGCAAACATCCATTAACATTTCAATCACATACTCGTATGTGTGAAAGTCATCATCCCAAAGAACCACCTTCCAAGGCCCATCACTCAGACGGGGCTTTCGTTCGGTTTCTTCTAAAATGGAAGGTTGGGATGCGCCCATGTTGGTCATAACCCAACCATAACCTTATTTTTTCTTTTTGGAAATAGCGATTTCTGCGTGGGAAACTACATCTTTTGCACGGAGACCGAAGTAGTCGAGTAGACCACTCCAAGTTCCTGATTTTCCAAAACTATCTTTCATTCCCACTTTGATCACAGGAACAGGATATTCTTCAGATAGAAGTTCCGAAACAGCAGAACCAAGTCCACCCACCACATTGTGTTCTTCACAAGTGACAATGGCACCACATTCTTTTGCTTTGGCGATGATCGCATCTTTGTCCAAAGGTTTGATGGTGGCCATATTGAGAAGGCTTGCATTGATTCCTTTTTCTTTGAGTAGCCCCACAGCTGTCATGGCTTCGTTCACCATCACACCGTTGGCTATGATACAAACATCTTTTCCTTCGGAGATCACTTCGGCTTTTCCAATTTGGAATTTGTAGTTTTCTCTTTCGATGACAGGAATGGCTGGTCGGCCAACCCTTACATACACAGGGCCTTTGTAATCGGCGATGGCATGGATGACTTGTTTTGTTTCGTTAAAATCAGAAGGGCAAATGACGGTCATTTCAGGAATGACACGCATAATAGCAAAATCTTCGATACATTGGTGAGATGCACCGTCTTCTCCCACAGTGATTCCACCGTGAGAAGCCACAAGTTTTACGTTTAACTTTGGATAGACGACACTGTTTCGGACCACTTCCCAAGCTCTACCAGATAAAAACATGGCAAAACTGGAGGCAAAAGGCACAAACCCAGAAAGGGCAAGTCCTGCCGCATGACCAACTAAGTTTTGTTCAGCGACACCTACGTTAAAAAAACGTTCAGGATACTTTTTTTTGAAATCCGCAGTTTTAGTGGAACCAGAGAGATCCGCATCTAAAACTACTATATCTTGTCTAGATGCACCTAACTCAACCAAGGCTTCGCCGTAGGCATCTCTCGTTGCTTTTTTATCTGCTGTGGATTGGCTAGGTGCTCCCATACTTATCCTTTTTTTAAAGCTTCTGCTTTATCAGTTTTTTCCCAAGTAAATGTATTACCTGTTCTACCAAAGTGACCATAAGCCGCAGTTTCTTGGTATTTTCTTCCTTTTCCAAGAAGATCCAAACCATCTACGATTCCTTTTGGAGTGAGTTTGAAATTTGCTAAAACTCGTTTTGCAATTTCTTCATCAGAAATGGTTCCTGTTCCGAATGTATCCACAAGTACAGATACTGGTTCAGCAACACCAATTGCGTAAGCAAGTTGTACTTCACATTTATGAGCAAGACCTGCTGCCACAACGTTTTTCGCAATATAACGGCCGATATACGCAGCAGAACGGTCTACTTTTGATGGATCTTTTCCAGAGAATGCTCCACCACCGTGACGACCCATTCCACCGTAAGTGTCTACGATGATCTTACGTCCAGTAAGACCTGTATCACCATGTGGCCCACCAATTTCAAATTTACCAGTAGGGTTAATAAAATAACGAGTGTTTGTAAGAAGTTCTTTTGGAATCATTTTTTTGATACATTCTTCAATCACAGCTTCTTCGATTTGTTTATGAGTGACACCTGGTTTGTGTTGAGTGGAGATCACAACAGTATCAACTTTCTTTGGTTTTCCATCTTCGTATTGGATGGTAACTTGTGATTTTGCATCAGGACGTAACCAGTCGATTTTTCCAGTGTGGCGAAGCTCTGATAAATGTTCTAAAAGTTTGTGTGAGTAATAAAGAGGAGCAGGCATAAGCTCAGGAGTTTCTGCAATCGCAAAACCAAACATAAGACCTTGGTCACCAGCACCTTGTTCTGTATGAAGTCCCTCTCCTTCATTTACCCCTTGGGCAATGTCTGGAGACTGAGCATGTACGTGGGATGCAACAACAGCAAAGTCTGCATCAAAGTACATATTGATATCGTTATAACCGATTTTACGGATCACGTCACGGGCCACTTCTTGAGTGTCCACTTTTCCTTTACTTGTGATCTCTCCTGCGATGACAACGAGGTTTGTCGTCACAAGAGTTTCACAAGCAACACGGGATTTTGGATCTTGGGCTAAATACGCATCGAGAATGGCATCGGAAATTTGGTCGCAGACTTTGTCTGGGTGTCCTTCAGATACGGACTCGGAAGTGAAGATATAGTTTTTGAGAGATGACATTTTTTTACCTTACTTGGTTAAAATTTAGAGTTTAGGCGGTACGTCAATAGAATTGTCAGGGAAGAGCCCTCGCACATAAGATTCCAAGATTTCTGCATTTTTTCCCATGGCAATTTCCAATTTTTTGGCATATTCATCCATTTGGCTCTCCGAGAGACCTTTGGGAACAAAGAAAGGTTCCCCGTATTGAATGAAAAGACGCGCTCCAAATTTAGGAAAAAAATGCCGATCCCAACTTTTAAAAGTATAGGCTCTGTCATAACAAGAATGCAAATATAGGATGGGAAATCCAGTCAGAGAGGCCGTCACGATGACACCTGGTTTCACTTCCCGCCTTGGGCCCTTCGGACCATCGACAGTAAAAATCGGTACGGCACCTTGTTTCATCTCTTTTAAGATATTACGAAATGCACCCGTCCCTCCTCTTGTGGAAGAACCCCGAACGGAACGCAGTCCTGACCGAGCAAAGGTTTGGTGGATGATCTCTCCATCTTTCGATTGCGACACAAGTGCCACCATATCAGCTTTTTTCTTTCGTTTCAAATACTGGGTCGCATGCCGGTACAAAGAGAGTGTAGTTTCATGAAACACTGCAATGATATAACCTGAGCCTTTTTCGATTACCTTTGCACTCTCATCTGGAATGATAAACTTTTGGTTGCGAACAAATAGATACCAAACTCTCACGATGAAGTGAACCACCCAACTGAGGATGATGTATTTGGTTTTGGAATAGGGTTTTTGTTTGTTGTCTGGAATCAAAAAGAATGGTCCTTACCGATCTCCCAAAGGACATCGTTTTCATAAACTTTCACTTGCGGGGTTGATCCTTGTTTTGGTTTATCATGTAACAAGGAATAGATCATAGATTTAGCAACATATTCACCAGGAATTGGTTTGAATTTTTTTAATCCTAAGAGGCCAAAAGGAATGATGTTTCCAAGAAACTCTCCAACTTTTTCTCCGATCCGAACTTCTTCTCTTTCTCCAATGAGAAGCGAAGGCCTAAAAATTCCAAGAAAGGGAAATTCTAACTTTCGAAGCTCTGTTTCTATCTCCCCTTTCACACGGTTATAAAAAATAGTCGAGTTCGCATCCGATCCCATGGCAGTAATGATATAAAACCCGGGAACATTTTTTTCTTTGGCTTGTTTGGCAGCAAGGAGCGGATATTCGTAATCAATTTCTTTGAACTTTTCCTGGCTTCCTGCTTTATTAATCGTTGTACCCAAACAACAAAATACGGCATCCAAACCATCTGGAAGGGAAACTTTTCCCGAACGAAAGTCCTCCCAACTAACTTTGACTACTTCGATAGGAACGTTAGGGTTGGAGGTCGACTGAGAATTTCTCGCCCAAACAATCACCTTTTTGATTTGTGGATAAAAAACAAGAGATATTAACACTTGTTTACCGATTAGACCGGTTCCACCAAGAAGTAAAATTTTCATTTGATCTCCAAACTACGTGCAAGCATGGAATCAGTAAGATTGAGTCTTTCCTGAAACTGGATTCCCGCAATATAATAAACTACATTTTTAATTTTAGAAGTTTGAGTCCACACCACCGTTCCTTCAAAAAACATCCGTTTGGTGCCTTTTGCCCAAACAATACTTCCTAAAACCTGGGACTCAATTTCGTCGCTGAGTAAGTCATCCTCACCCAAAAAACAAAGACCTTCTTCCGAAATATTCCCTAACTTTCCGAAAAGTGTAATACCTTCCAAATCCAATTGGACCTGAAACTCAGAAAAGTCTCCTGGAGATATTCTTGGAAGCCTTCGTTCACTTTCCATAGCAACAAGGTACAAGGATTCCTATTATTGGAAACGAAAAAAGCAAATTAGAACTGAAAGTAAATGAACGGAACGGAGTTTTCTGGTGTAGCTAAATTTAAGACAAGGAAAAGAATCGGATACAGGGCAAACTCCAAACTGGCGGGGATTTGTTTGCCTTTTCCCTTTTCAAAGATAAAATACCCTATGATATGGCCCAAATACAAAAAGCCAATGATCCAAAGGAAATCCTTCCACATATAAGGACGAATCTGTCCTGACTGGAAAGTGAAGATACCCTGGATGTGAATCCAAGCATTTTCCCAGGTTAGAGAACGAAAAAAAACTGCGCCCAAAAAGAAAATGGAGCTATTGAGAATATTCTGAAAGAGCCAAACAGGAACATTGTACCAATGTTTGGTCTCTGAGTCGTTCTTTTTGTCCGGGAACCATTCCTTCCAAACCTCTTCCAAAACATAAAAAACACCGTTGAGTGAACCCCAAAATACAAAAGTCCATTGGGCTCCGTGCCAAACACCACTCACAAACATGGTAAACCATAGGTTAAACTTTCGTCTTACGGATGTTACCCGACTTCCACCCATTGGAATATAAATATAATCACGTAACCAGGAATTTAAGGTCATATGCCAACGACGCCAAAATCCAGAGACAGATGTAGCAAGAAAAGGCAAATTGAAATTTGTAGGAAGTTTGTAACCAAGTAACATGGCACTTCCAATAGCCATATCAGAATACCCACTAAAATCCAAATACACTTGGATCCCACCGAGAGCTGCAGCAATTAACAATGCATAGGCGTGATGGCCGGCAGGGTCTGCATAAATGGCATCGATGGTTGGGGCTACCATATCGGAAAGGACAGCTTTTTTAAAATACCCTAACATAAAAAACCGAATGGCCACCCGAAACTCAATATCTTCCAGTTTTTTGGGACTGTACAATTGAGGCATAAAGGTTCGCGCTGTCACAATCGGGCCTGCGACCAACTGAGGGAAAAAACTCACAAACAAGGCAAACCGAATAAAATCCTTTTCGGCTGGAATTTCCTTTCTATAAACATCAATGGTGTAAGACAAAGATTGGAATGTAAAAAACGAAATCCCCGCTGGTAAAATTATTTTTAAAACAGGCAGAGCATCAGCACCAAACATAGGATTGGTGACTGAGTTGATCGAAGTCACAACAAAATTGTAATATTTAAAAAATCCTAAAATAAAAACTAAGTTTGTGATCAAACTGAAAAGCAAAAGATAGTATCTTACTTTTTCTCTCGATTCAGATGAAAGTCTCAGACCTACATAATAATCAATGGCTGTGGAAAGTAAAATGAGAGCACCAAAACGATAGTCCCAAGACATGTAAAAGAAATAACTACTAATGAGTAGGAATACATGTAAGATTCTTGTTTCTCTAGATTGATTCGAAAAAATTGCGGGGAATACGTACCAAACCGTAAAAAAAACGAAGAGAAAGAAGACAAAGTATTCAAAATCAGAAAAGATCAATGGGGTTTGCCTTCTATTCCGACCAGGCTCTTTGAAAAAATATGCCTGTCAATCATTTCGGCTTGCAGAGGATAAGAGAATCGCCTATGATATATCTCTAGTTTTTTCACAAAAACGAAGAGGTAAAAAATGAAAAAAATATTAAAAACAGCTCTCGTTGGACTTTTGTCCTTCGGTTTGTTGTCGAATTGTTTTGGAAAATTTGGAGCAGTAAAGGCAGTTTATTCTTTTAATGGAAACATCCAAATTGGAACAGGAAAACTTGCTGGTTTCTTTCGATCCCTTTTAATGATTTTCCCACTTTATTTCGCTTATGGAATTGGAAGTTTTTTAGACGTTGTTATTTTCAACCTCATTGAATTCTGGACTGATAAAAATCCAATTGCAATGGCTGAATATGACTTCGACGGAAAACTTGTAAAAGAATACTCACAAGATGGCCAAACCATCACTCTTACTTATACTGAATGGGGTAAAGTTTTGAAAATGGAAGCTCCTACTCAAAAAGGAACTGAAGCTGTGTATTTCCTAAAAGAAAAACCAGAAAAAGCATTCCGTTTGATCAATGGAAAGTATGTAGAAATCCTACAAACTAGCGGACCAATCCTTCCTCCTGCTGGCGTAAAACTCATCTAACTTCCGCATTGCCCCTAATTTTAGGGGCAATCTTTGTCCGATACTAAAAGTATATGAACCGCTTGTTTTTCTTATCCTTCCTTCTACTCCTATCATTGGGATGCGAAACTCCGCAACAGGTCATTACCCCAACTTTTCCCACACATTCGGAACAAATCAATTTAAACCGAATTAAGATGATCACCAAATCCGAAGCAGTACATTCAGAATCCAAAGAAGAAAAAAAACCTTTGGCGAAGGAGCCCGGGGTCAGTGTGGACTACTCGGAAAACAAAATCCCCTTCATCCAATTGGATTTATTTTTTGAAGATGCTGGGATTAGCATCATCGAAGAAATCATTGCTGGTACCATTTTAGATCACCATATCATCGTATTAAACCAAAAAGGTGAGATTATCGCCAAACAACCAGTCAACTTTCAAGCCTACGAAATCCTTGAAACCAAAACAGAAGTCATGCGAAACAAGGTCATTGTTGGAGAATCAAAAAAACCAGTTAAAGTAAATAGCACAACTCCTGAAACAAAAATCTCACGTGAGGCCATCGAAAGACAGTACACTGATCGGGATACAGTTCCACAAGTTTTGGAAATTTTAGATGGCAAAGTACCAAACCCAGGCGAATACATTAGCATCTATTTAGAATTAACCTTTGTCAATCCTCACTTAGAACCAAACTGCGAATCCTATTTTGGAAATTGTTTTGGTGCCAAACAAAAATTTTTTGAAGATGTCACTTTGCGAAACCGCAGGGAATTAGACATTCTACGAAATCGTTATGTGGAAGGAGAAGTGGCTCAATTTCCGAACCTAACCCCTACAGAACAATCCGAGTTTAAAACAAATATCAAATCCAAAATTGATTCCACAAACGGATTGTATGGTCCGAAACATGGATTCACAAAATTCTATTTTAGAGAATGGAACTTGGTTTCTTCCCCTAGATATTTTCGAATTGTATCCGTAAATAAAAATGGAAAACAGTTATCGCAAGAAGAACGTCATGAGGATAAAAAACAATCTGATGATTCCAATGGAAATTCTAAGTCAGAAGACGATTCTCATTCTATTTTTGATTCGCCAACTCACTCAAAACACAAAAAAAGAACCATACCAACCCCCTAACAGAAAATAACGGGTGAAGGCATTCCTATCACCCGCCATGTCTTCTTTAAGCGACCTTCTCTTCTTTTTTTCTTATACTGTCAAAGCGGACAGTTGAGGCAATGACTCGAAACTTAGATTTGTTTTCTCCATCAGAAGTTTTCCAGCGATTTTGTTTCAAATTTCCCATCACAGTGACCTTACTGCCTTTCTTTAGGTATTCAACACAGTTTTCCCCAAGTTTTTCCCAGGCTTCTACCTCAAAGAAAGAAACTTCTTCTTTGTCTTTTCCTTCTTGGTAATTGGAGGTGTGGTTGACAGCAACTGTGAAATTAGCCAAAGACTTTCCTCCTGTTATAGTTTTCTCCTCTGGATCAGCGGTGAGATTTCCGTCCAGAATGATGTACGATAGATTTTTCATTTGATTATCCTTAATTCAATTTTGATGGCCATCGGTAGGATGGGTTCTTTTTTGGTGAGATTGGTTTAAAAAAAAACGGATCAAACGAAATTAATAAAATCCGATTGTTCGCCCACATTTCGGATGGACAATCGAAAGGAATCAGAAAAAAATTTGTTTGTGGGACTGCCCGATTCCGAAATACTCCACCTTTTAACGACAATTAGCCGTGAATTGGTATGTTTGCATGAGCCTGACGGAACATATATTTATGTAAGTCCCAATTCGGAAAAAATCATTGGATACAAATCGGAAGAGCTGATCGGCAAAAATCCTTATGATTATTTTCATCCCGATGAAAAAAGACTCATCCAAGAAAGGTCTCACCAACCCCTACTCCGAGGTGAAGAAAATATCCACTCTACATTTCGTTTTTTACACAAAGATGGGCGTTACATTTGGCTACAATCAGACAATCGTTTAACGATCCATCCAACGACTGGAAAAAAATACCTTCATACATCCTCTAGAGATATTTCGGAAAAAATGGATACCGAAGCAAACTTGGCTCTTGCGGAAAGAAGATTCAAAACTCTGTTTCATGATTCACCCATAGGTTTGGTTCTTACTGGTGGACATGGTTATATCGATGAAACAAATGAAGCCTTTGCTAAGTTTTTAGGTTACCAAAGTTACGAAGTGGTTGGGAAACATTTTACCGAAATTAGTTCAGTTGACGAACTCGAAGAAAACTTAAAGTTCAGAGATGAGGTTCAAAAAGGAATCATCGATAACTATTCCATTGAAAAACAATACATTCATAAAACGGGAAAAAAAGTTTGGGCCTATCTCACTGTCACCGTACTCCGAGACGATTTGGGACACCCCATCCATTACCTAGCACAAATCATTGATATCAACGAAAGAAAAAAAAATGAAACTCTGCTCCGAGAAAAAAATGATCGCTTAAGGGCAGCAACTAATTCCTATTTAACGCAGAATAAACAACTACAAGCATACAACCAAATCATTTCTCATCATTTACGAGCACCCGTGAGTAATTTAAGAAGTCTTCTTGATTTGATGAAAGAATCGGACCAATTAAAAGAAGTGAAAGAAATCGAATCCCATTTAGAAAATGTTGCAGAAAATTTAGAAACTGTTCTTTCCGAACTTATCACCACATTAAAAATCCAAAATTCAGATCAGTTCCAACCGGAACCTGTCAACATTGAACAATCTTTTGACAAAGTACTCCGATTGTTGAACGGGGAAATCAAAAGCAAACAAGCGGAAATTCAATACAACTTTTCGAGTGCGAACACTGTATACTTTTCCAAGGATTTTTTAGAAACCATTTTCCTCCACCTCCTCAGTAACTCCCTTCGTTACGCTGATACGGACCGAAAGTTACGGATTTCTGTCGAATCTTTTCCCATCGGAGCACAAACCACAATTTCCTTTTCTGACAATGGGATTGGGATTGATTTAGAGCGGTACGGAGACCAAATTTTTCAGCTTAGGAAGACTTTTCATCGTCATATCAGTGGGAAGGGGCTGGGGTTATTTTTGATCAAATACAAAATGGAATCGATCGGAGGAAAGATTGAGGTGCGCTCTAAACCTGGAGAAGGAGCTACTTTTCTTATGTACTTTCCAGAAAGGAGTGATTCAGAATGACTCCTAAAATTTGCGTGATTGATGATGATACAATATATCAATTCACAACCAAAAAGATCATTTCCAATGCTGGAATCAAAGAAGATGTTTTATTGTTTTCTGATGCTGAAAATGCACTCGAGTTTTTCCATAAGGAATCTCAAAACAAAGACAAACTCCCTGACATTATTTTTCTAGATATCAATATGCCATTTATGGATGGTTGGCAATTTTTAGATGCCTATGGAAAGATTTCACCAACATTCCCCAAACCCATTGTCATCTTTCTTGTCAGTTCCTCCGTTGATGAAGCCGACACAGACCGTGCTGCCAAAATTCCCATGATCTCTGGATATATCTTCAAACCATTTACGAAAGAAAAACTTTTGGATTCTTTGGCCCACCTCCAATCTTAGCTTGTCATCTTTTTATTTTTGATATAGAAATGGACGCACCCCTTATGGATCAGATACTTACTTGGATAGAAGCCCATCCCCTCTCCTCCACTCTGATTGGATTGTTCGTATTTCTTGTACTTGTCTTCCTCCGAGACATCACTCAAAAAACGCACACGATTCAGAGGAACTTTCCCATTGTTGGTCGTCTCCGTTATTTTTTAGAAATGATTGGGCCGGAACTCAGACAGTATTGGGTGGCTCATGATAAAGAGGAACGTCCTTTTGATCGTACAGAAAGAAGTTGGATTTATGCCACAGCCAAAGGACAAAACAATAACTTTGGATTTGGAACTACAGAAATCCAATACGAACCTGGATATCCCATCATCAAACACAAAGCCTTCCCTTATCCAGAAGCAAAGGCTTATATCCACAACCAAGATCCAAGTTGTATTCCTTGTTTAAAGATCATTGGACCCAAACGAAAATTTCCATACAGACCATATTCCATTGTCAATATCTCTGCTATGTCTTTTGGTTCTCTTGGAAAAAATGCTGTTATGGCACTTAACAGAGGAGCAAGAGATTCCGGCGCCTATCAGAACACAGGTGAAGGGGGACTCAGCCACTACCATATGGAAGGAGCAGATATGGTTTGGCAAATTGGAACTGGTTACTTTGGCGCAAGGGACCATTCTGGAAAATTTAGTTTGGATGTCTTAAAGGAAAAAGTCGGCAAAAATCCTTGTATTAAGATGATCGAAATCAAATTATCTCAAGGCGCCAAACCAGGGAAAGGTGGAATTCTTCCTGCAAAAAAAGTAAACGCTGAAATTGCAGCCATTCGACATGTGGAAGAAGGAAAAGATTGTATCTCACCTAACTCACATAATGAATTTACAAATGTAAAAGAACTAATCCAGTTTATAGAAAAAATTGCATCCGGTACAGGTCTTCCTGTCGGAATCAAAAGTGCTGTTGGAGAAATTGAATTCTGGGAAGAACTTGCAAATGAAATGAAACAAAGTTCGTTAGGGCCTGACTTTATCACCATTGATGGTGGAGAAGGTGGAACAGGGGCCGCTCCTCTTACCTATGCCGACCATGTGTCTTTACCTTTTAAAATTGGATTCCAAAGAGTGTACACCCTCTTCCAAAAAGAGGGATTGTCCGAACAAATTGTTTGGATTGGATCCGGAAAACTCGGTTTTCCAGACCGAGCTGTGGTTGCGATTGCCATGGGTTGCGACCTTATCAATGTGGCAAGAGAAGCTATGTTGTCCATTGGTTGCATCCAAGCACAAAAATGCCATACTGACCATTGCCCCGCAGGGGTTGCCACCCAAAACTGGTGGTTACAACGAGGGGTGGACCCGGAAATCAAAGGGAAACGTGCAGCAAAGTACATCCAAGGATTTCGAAAAGAACTCTTAAGTTTGGCTCATTCTTGTGGTTATGAACACCCTGGACAATTCACTGGCCAAGACATAGAAATCAGTATGGGGATGAATCGATACCAAACCTTAGAGGGACTACTCGGTTACAAACGTGATGAAGTAAAATTTACAAAACTTCAGGACTACACTGTATTTCCGAAACGACAAGCCTAAATGAAGAAACTCTTTCTTTTTCTTATCTTATTCCAACTCGGTTGTCTTTCAGAGGAAAGGAATGTAAAAGCAGAAGCAGAGAAAGGATATTTAGACCTAAGCCGCCATTCCTTTGTGAACGAACCCTTTGTTGTTTTGAATGGGGAATGGAAATTCTTTTGGAACACGGCACCTACAGAAATAAAAGAAACCGATTCCGATTTATTCCTTGGCCTTCCGAAACATTGGAACGGATACAAAATGAATTATGGTTCCCTTGGTGGATTTGGACATGCTAGTTTTCGAATCAAATTAAAACTTGCAGACAACCAACAAGAGACCATGGCATTGACTGTCCCCGAACAGGACACTTCGTACGCTATTTATGCAAATGGAAAGTTTTTAGGTGGATCGGGTAAACCTGGACCCAATCCAAACGAATACATTCCACAAGTCAAATCCACTGTAGTCATATTACCAGAAACTTCAGATATCACTATCGATCTCTATGTTGCAAATTATGTACATAGAAAAGGAGGGATTTGGAACGATATTGTCATTTCCACTTACACTAAAGCAGAAAGTCGACTCACCAAACGAAAGATCAACGAAACCATGTTATCATCTGTTCTTGCTTTTGTTGGTTTTTTCTTTTTAGTTATGTATTTCTACAATCGCGATGGAAAACACACAATTGGTATCTTTTTGTTTTCATTGGCGGTATTACTTAGAACCATTTCAACGGGAGAACGAATTCTAATAGAATTTATAGATGTTCCCTATTGGATATTATTACGCTTGGAATACCTTTCTTGGTACTGGTCAGCACCTCTTTTATATCATTATTTTTATACCATTTTTCCCGAAGATTTTTCAAAACGAATGGGGACTTTCTTTTATACTCTATCCTCTATTTTAACCATTGGCCTTTTGTTACCGCCAGTTTATTTTACTGAAACTGCATCCATATATCCCATTGCATTTGTGGCAAATGGAATCATTATATTTATTTATTTGTATCGAGCTTATACAAAAAAAAGAATGGAATCCAAACCATTGTTATTCGGAATGCTTTTGGTTCTTGCTGCTGCTACCAATGATGTCCTACATGCCGAATCTTATATCCGTACGATGTATGTTGCACCCGCAAGTGTCGTAATATTCGTTTTTTTGCAAGTCATGACCTTTGGACGAAACGTTCGCCAAACTATGACAAAAACTCTAGAATTTGCTCAAGAACAGAAACAACTTAGTAATTCCTTCAGTCGTTTTGTTCCAACAGAATTTTTGTATCACTTAGGCAAATCCGATATCCGGTATGTAGACTTAGGTGACCAAGTACAAAAAAGAATGACCATTCTGTTTGCCGACATTCGATCTTTTACCGAATTTTCAGAAACACTTACACCAAAAGAAAACTTTGATTTTTTAAATAGTTACCTCCAAAGGGTTGGACCTATCATTCGACACAACAACGGGTTTATTGATAAATTTATTGGCGATGCGGTGATGGCACTATTTCCGTATGACATCAATGATGCGGTAAAAGCGGCGGTCGAAATGCAAGATGCCATTCGTATTTATAACGGACACAGAGCCAATTGTGGATACATCCCCATCGAAGTTGGAATTGGAATCCATACCGGAAATCTCACCTTAGGAATCTTAGGTGAACACAAAAGAATGGAAGGAACCGTTATCTCTGATGCAGTCAACCTCGCATCTCGCATAGAAGGAATTACTAAACTCTTTTCTTCTCGTATTGTCATCAGTGCAGATACTTTTATCGAAGCATCGGAAGGACTCGGATACCACTACCGATTGCTTGACCGAGTGGCAATCAAAGGAAAAACAGAATCCGTTTTCGTTGTAGAAGTTTTAGATGGATATGAACCAGACAAAGCATCAAGGCTTATCGCAATCAAAGACGAGTACACCTTGGCCCTGGATGCATTCCGCAGGGATGATTTTAAAGAAGCCATTGATGGGTTTTCTAAATTATTAGATAAAAACCCCGATGATTCGGTCTCGAGGTTATTTTTAGAACGTTGTCACGAATCCAAAGAAAGAACAAAGATGGAATTTGGATCTTAGTTCCTTTTTTGTTTCCATAAATACCCAAACCCCAATAAAAAACCAAAAACAACAACTCCAATTGCCAAATAAGGTTCTGCGAATGAAACCGATCCGCAAGCCACAATTCCCAATCCAAGGGCAATGCCAGGCAAAACAGGGTAAAAAGGAGCCTTGTACGGCCTTGGCATCAACGGTTCTTTTTTTCGCAAAACAAAATAAGAGATTAGGCTAAATAGATACATGCCACAAGCACCTAACGCAGATATAGTGATAAGTTCCGCAGTATCTAAAAAACTCATACAAAAAATCCCAAGAACTCCTCCACTTAATACAGCATTTTGTGGAACGAGGGAACCTTTGCTCAGCTTAGATAGATAATTGGGTAAATAACCTTCTTTGGCCATCGCATAAATCAGTCGAGAGTTTCCAAGTATGATTCCAAATAAAGAAGCAACCAATCCAAACAAACCGATAAAGGTAAACACAAAAGGCCAAATTTGATCTTTTCCGTATAACTTTTGTAATACATAAGATAAGGGATAATCCAATTCAGAGATTTCTTTTGTATCAACAACTGCTGCCGTAAATACGAAAATAAATCCCGCCAAACAAAGTAGAGTGAAGATTCCTGCAGTATATCCAATGGGTATATCTCTAGCCGGATTTCTCACTTCTTCTGCAGCCAAAGCCACTCCTTCCACAGCTAAAAAAAACCAAATGGCAAAAGGAATGGAAAGAAAAACAGAACTCCAAACAATCGAATGAACGTTTGGTAGATTGGGCAATTTTTCAAATGATACATGCGGTGTTAAAAATGCCAAATACAACAAAAGGCCAAATACTGCGACGAGGGTCACCAGAAGTTCAAATCGAGCTGTTTGTTTGATTCCGGTTAAGTTGATTAATAACAACAAACAGAACATAACGATACCAGCACCAAACGCAGGTATAATGGGGAATAGAAAATGAATGTATCCCCCGAGGGCCGAAGCAATGGCAGGTGGGGCTAACAAAAATTCAACAAGAACTAAATAACCTGTAATCAGTCCAAACAAATCTCCTAATGCCCGTTTTGCATAAGCAGATGGGCCACCTGATTGTGGAATGCTTGCCGCAAGTTCAGTAAAACATAGTGCAAAGAGTACGTAAAAAGTAGCCACAAGAACAACCGCAAAACCAAATTCCCAAAAACTTGCCTTGGACCATCCAAAGTTCCAACCAAAATAATCACCCGAAATGACAAGTCCTACAGCAATGCCCCATAAATGAACAGAATGTAGAACTTTATGCATTTTTTGATCTTCTTTCATCCCACCTGCTTGCTCCCAAGTCCTTCTTTGGTAAAAGGAAACATGTTGGAGACTCAATCACAATTAAACAATGCAATATACTAATTTATGGGCCGAACCTGAGGCAAGTTCTTTCAAACTCCGAATGGGGAATGTTTGGTGGCATTCCGATTCTTTCCAAATTGATCCCAATTTCTCGAAGTATTTCTGCTAAACGGGAAAATTCGGAATTGCAAATGATTCTAAATCCTAATAATATAGGGAAAATACTAGAACGGACCTTCACTATGCGAAACAAACACCTGACTCTCATTGTATTTATTTTTTGTATCATTTCCCCATTGGCTGCTGTACAAACAATTCTCTTGAAACAAGGAAAGTCCATTAAAGGTGTGATCACCAATCAGAATGTGGATAGTGTTGAAGTAGACACACAAAACGGAAAACATATGGTGATTTCCAAAAAAACCGTTCTAAAGATTATCTACAAAGACATTGCTGAATCTGAAGAAGAAATCATCCGTAGAGAAGAAGAAGAAAAAAGAAAATCCGAAAAAGAAAAAGCCATCGCCGCCAAACAAGAGGAGATTCGTAAACGCAGAGATGAATTGATGAGACAAGAATCGGAAAGAAAGGCGAACCAAGAAGGTGGTGAAGTGGTCACACATAGCTTACGTGATTCCTTCGTACTTGGATCTGTTGCCGATGGCAATATGATCACACTTGCACCTGATTCAGCAAAATGCCAAGCTTTCCAATCTTATCCAGAATACTTTTGGTTGTTTGGTGCTCTCCGTTTCAAAGAACCAAATTGGGATGTATTACTTCCTAAAGACAATCGTCCCGTTCGCATCAAACAAACATCCACTTGGGGAGACATGGCAATTACGCTCCTTGGTGGATTTCTGATCACAATCACACGCAAAACCATTGTCGTTGATGTTTGTGAAGGAAGCGGTTATCGTATGGTGTCTGACTCTGAAATCAAACGCATCAAAGATGAAGCTGTTGAACAAATCAAAACAGAACAAGAACTGAAAGAAGCAGAAGAAAAATACGAGTTAGAACAACTTGAAAAAGATTTAGAAACTTTGAAGAAGAAAAGATAATCGAACAGGTCGACTGAAATGAAATCTACTTACTTTCAAGTATTACAAGCAATGCGATTCAAAATGTCGACTGGATTGTTATTTCTATTGTTTTCTTTTTTTCAGAATTGTTATTTCAACCCAGTTGTGAATGGGATTTTGAATCCAGTAGAAAAGGAAGAGAATGGTTCCTTAGCTGCACTTGGGTTAGTTGGGATTGCAGCGGAAACTTCTGACCTACTCATCACCGGCCAAATCCGAGATCAAAATGGAGTTGCAATCTCTGGACTTGTTTTACTTCCATCTCTCCCTTCGTTTCAAGGTAAATTAGCTATGCCACCTTACACTACTGATTCAGGAGGGAGATTCTATTTACCATTTCAAACTGGTTCTACTAGTTACCAAGTTTTGCAAAACGGGAATCCATTTTTTACACTGATCCTGATGGTTACAAGCCCAACGGATATCGGCATAGGAACTAATGGAGCACCTTTAGGACTTGAAATTTCTAACCTAAATGCCGTGAGTGGGACAGAACCACCTAACTTTTTTGACTTAGTAAGGGTCTTTTATCTAGAAGGAGGAGTCACTGAAGTGAACATACACAATGCTAACTTGGGAAAATCTCCCAATCCTTTGGTTTTAGAATTCAGTGAACCTCCAGCGAGTGTTGATTCAGAAGATGTAAGTTGGATGCCTAATTCAGTATTGATTATACCTGCTACCAGTGTAGGTTACCTAAATCCTAGCGTATCAGGGAACCAGCTCATATTTAGTGGCGCGGAAGGATTTACACCTAATACTCAACATTTTATCGCATTCACTTCCAATATCAAATCTGCCACCGGAAAGTTATTATCTCCGCGTGCTGTTAGATTTTGTTATACGCCTTCAGTTAATTGTGTCTTTTATTAAGGGTTTTATCGTTAAGCAATTGGTATTTTCAACCATACCAACACCAAACTTTATCAATAAATTTCTTGCCAAACATTCAGGATTTTTATACAATTTGTCTCTTGGGTTCTGAAACCTAAGAGAGATTCCCATTTCCGAAACAATCCTTTCTTTTTCTGGAGAAATCATATGAAACCACGACCTAGTTTATCAACATTTTCGATGATTTTAGGTTTATGGATGGTGCTCGGGAATTGTTATTTCAATCCAGCGGTGCAATTGGTTGTGAATCCAGATATCACAGAAGAGACTAGCCCTGTCACTCTGCTCGGGGTAGCGTCAGTGCTTGCTGCGCCGAAAACCGTCCAAATCACTGGCCAGATCGTCGATGCAAATGGTGTAGCTGCAGTCGGAGCAACCATAACAATCATTAGTCGAACCAATCAATTAGATGGCCTCACGAATACAATGTTATTAAATGAAGGAGGAAGGTTTTATTTGATTTTAAGTACAGGAGAAACAAAGATTCGTGTGGACCAATCAGGTAGTGAGTTGTTTACGTTTACTATTTCGATTCCATTTCCTGGATCATCAATGATCACAAATAAGTCATTAAGTGGCCCAGACGTATTGAATGTAGAATTTTATGAAAAAGGAATCACACCGGCATATTTGGATATGATCAGTTCGAGCCCAAGCCAGAACGAAACTAGAATGTCAACACCAACAACTTTTACTTTTATTTTCACAGAAACCTTAGACAACTTAGTTTCAGACCAAGCAGCATGGATCGCTTCCAACATAATCACGAATCCACCTATATCATTTTATTCCACGATAGCGTTCAATACAAATCAGTTTTCAATTTCTTATTTTGACGGTATTAGCTCAGGGAATTACTATTCTATTTACCTAGGTTCAGGTATTAAATCACAATCTGGTAAGTCGCTTTCTCCTAGATTGATTAGTTTCTATTGCTCTGTTTGTCCTCCTCCATAGTATAAATTTGATTTTAATTTGCCTTCTATCGAAAATTCTTCGAATATACTGTAACTTCACTTCGCATACAATTCTATTTAACTTCTAAACACATACTTGACAACTCTACCAGTTTCGTTTAATTTCTCTAGATCGTGAAATTTCCACTTCGATCAAAAACCAATTTCTTTCCAAAATTCATTTTTTCTTTGCTCATTCCATTTCTTTTGGTCTCTCTTTGCTTTCAATGTTCCCCATCCAACGAGGAGCCCATCGACACACTTGTCGCCAAAGTCCCAAACCCCAAAACAGTTCGGAACAGTTGGGTAGAAGACAGCGCCGGTGTTTTAACAGACACTGCGTCCATTGACCAAATGATCAATGCTGAAGAAGCAAAATCTGGAGTAGAAATTGCAGTAGTGACTTTGCCAACCATCGGAAGTTATGTACCAAAAGACTTTGCTGTTGCACTTATCAATCACTGGAAAATTGGAAAAAAAGGAAAAGACAATGGAATCCTGATTTTACATGTCATCGACCAACGTCGTATAGAAATTGAAACTGGGTATGGGATGGAAGGTGACCTTCCTGATGTCACTATCAAACGAATCATCGATACATACACCATTCCTTCCTTTAAAGAAGATAACTTTCAAAAGGGACATGCGGACACAGTGTCTGCCATCATTAGTAAATTAAACCATCCTGAGTTGGCGGTAGAAGATTTAGTTTCGAATGGAGCGACAACCGACTATGTTACAGATGCCAGTACCTATCCTTCAAATAACGATACACCAAATGAATCCAAAAGAACGGACGAATATGATTACCAAGGCAAATCCTATTCACAACTAACAGATGATGAAAAAAGAATTTTAGAAGATACTGTTGACCGATACAATACCACGAATAATTATTTTTTAAACGATGAAGAATCAAGACTTTTAAACGAAAAATTTACCGAACTGGAAAGAATCGAAAAAGAAGAATCACTTCGTAATAAAAAATATTTTATATTAGGTTACCTTGCCCTTTTTGTATTTTTAAATTTATTCCAAAGGATTGTGGTTTGGTTCACACCTTCCCCTACAGCAAAGTATCATATTGTTCACAAAACTGATTTCATTTTGTTTTATGGAATTGTGATTAGTCCTGTCATCATTGCCATCACTCTCCTTTCTTTGGTTTTGGACGATGCGTTATTTCCCGTGTCTATCGTTCTTATCATTGCTAGTATCATTATATTTTTTATTTTTTGGGGCGACTTACGAATGCGTAAGTTAATGGAACGTTTGCAATCCATTCGAAATATTCCCAGAAAATGTAAAAAATGTGGAACTACAATGACAAAACTTTCTGAAGAAGCAGATAACAAACATTTGTCGGAAGGACAGGTATCTGAAGAAATTGTCAATTCGATTGATTATGATGTTTGGGTATGCCCAAGTTGCCATTCCAATGCCATTTTAAAATTTCCCAACATCAATCCAGAATACATTTACAAAGGAACTTCTTTTCCAAAAATTAAATCTTGTCCCGACTGTAAGTTTGAAACCTTTGTTTGTAAATCCAGCCGTATCCTTTCGGAAGCAACTTATAGCAGTTCCGGTAAAGTGGAAGTGAAACGAACTTGTGCCCATTGCAAACACAGTGCTACCGAATACGAAACCATTCCCAAAAAACAAAAGAGTAGCTCCGGCGGTTCCTCTGGCGGAGGAGGAGGTGGTGGTGGCGGAAGTTTTGGTGGAGGTTCCTCTGGCGGGGGCGGTAGCGGAGGCAGCTACTAAGGCGAAAGCCTAAATGGAAAAAATCTTTTACCATTACAACTGTTAGACATAAACCAGAAAACCGTTAGAATCGTTGGAAAATACTTTCCAGAACGTTTTTAGCGGTAAAAGTTCACTTTTTAGACAAACTAATGAAAATTAGTTGTCCGCATCCCAAGTTCAAACCCATATTATCATTTCCGAATATTATTTGGAAAATATGTTACAATGGCTTCCTGTTATGCGAAAAAAACTAACCCTATTCTGCTTTCTATTGATTTCCTATACTCATTGTGTAGGAATCTTTCCCACAGGCAGCAACCAAACTGACTTTAGTCTATTTGCTTTTCTATTTGGCCTTGTCGGTGGATCACCTACATCTTCCCAAAACCTGACCCCAGGTGC